>JAGHTV010000033.1 GCA_018065165.1 Candidatus Sodaliphilus fimicaballi
ATTGTGTATCTTTGGCGACCACCAGGATGTTATGGCTACTCGTCAAACTGGTTTTGCTATGCTGGCCGAGGGTTCAGTACAAGAGGTTATGGACCTCGCTGCTGTTGCTCACCTCTCAGCTATCAAGGGCCGCGTTCCCTTTGTAAACTTCTTTGACGGTTTCCGTACTTCACACGAAATCCAGAAGGTTGAGGCTATGGACATGGAAGACCTGCGTCCACTGCTCGACCAAGAGGCTCTTGCAGACTTCCGCAAGCGTGCAATGAATCCCGATGCTCCTGTTACTCGTGGTACTGCTGAGAACCCCGATGTATTCTTCCAGCACCGTGAGTCTTGCAACGACTTCTACACTGCAGTTCCCGCTATCGTTGAGGACTACATGAAGAAGATTAACGAAATCACTGGCCGCCAGTATGGTCTGTTTGACTACTACGGAGCTAAGGATGCCGACCGCGTGATCATCGCTATGGGTTCGGTAACTGAGGCTATCCGTGAGGCTATTGATTACTTGACCGAGAAGGGTGAGAAGGTTGGTCTCGTTGCAGTTCACCTGTATCGTCCCTTCAGTGCTAAGCACTTCCTGGCAGCTGTTCCCAGCACTGCTAAGCGCATTGCTGTTCTGGACCGCACTAAGGAGCCCGGCGCTAATGGAGAGCCTCTGTACCTCGATGTTAAGGACTGCTTCTACGGCGTAGAGAATGCTCCCGTTATCGTGGGTGGCCGCTATGGTCTCGGTTCAAAGGATACTACTCCCGCTCAGGTTCTCGCAGTATATGAGAACCTCGCTCTGCCCATGCCCAAGAACCAGTTCACAATTGGTATCGAGGACGATGTTACATTCAGCTCACTTCCCCAGAAGGAAGAGGTTGCTATGGGTGGCGAAGGCATGTTCCAGGCTAAGTTCTATGGTCTGGGTGCTGACGGTACTGTAGGTGCTAACAAGAACTCTGTAAAGATCATCGGTGAGAACACCGACAAATATTGCCAGGCTTACTTCTCTTATGACTCTAAGAAGAGTGGCGGTTTCACTTGCTCACACCTGCGCTTTGGTGACGAGCCCATCCGCTCTACTTACCTGGTAACTACTCCCAACTTCGTTGCTTGCCACGTACAGGCTTACCAGCAGATGTATGATGTGACTCGCGGCTTGCAGAAGAACGGTACTTTCTTGTTGAACACTGTATGGGAAGGCGAGCAACTCGCTAAGAACCTGCCCAACAAGGTTAAGAAGTACTTCGCTGAGAACAACATCACAGTTTACTATATCGACGCTACTAAGATTGCACAAGAGATAGGTCTGGGCAACCGCACTAACACTATCCTGCAAAGTGCATTCTTCCGCATCACCGAGGTTATCCCCGCTGACCTGGCAGTAGAGCAGATGAAGAAGTTCATCGTTAAGTCTTACGGCAAGAAGGGTGAGGATGTTGTCAACAAGAACTATCAGGCTGTTGACCGCGGTGGCGAGTACAAGAAGCTCGACGTAGATCCCGCATGGGCTAACCTTACAGTTGAGAACACTGTTGACGACAATGCTCCCGCATTTGTTAACAACGTAGTTCGTCCCATCAACGCTCAAAACGGTGACTTGCTGCCCGTTTCAGCATTCAAGGGTCGTGAAGACGGTACTTGGGACGCTGGTACTGCTGCTTACGAGAAGCGCGGTGTAGCTGCATTCGTTCCCGTATGGAAGGCTGAGAACTGTATCCAGTGTAACAAGTGTGCTTATGTTTGTCCTCACGCTGCAATCCGTCCCTTCCTTATGGACGAGGCCGAGGCTGCTGCATCTCCCTTCAAGGCTGAGGATAAGCTCAAGGCTATCGGTAAGGGTCTCGAGGGTCTGGCATTTGTACAGGTAGTTGACGTACTCGACTGTCTGGGTTGCGGTAACTGTGCTGATGTATGTCCCGGCAAGAAGGGCGAGAAGGCTCTCGAAATGGTTCCCCTCATGGGCCACGAAGAGGATCAGAAGCTGTGGGATTATGCAGTTGAGAAGGTTACAAGCAAGCAAGCTCTCGTAGATACTAAGCTTAATGTTAAGAACTCACAGTTTGCTACTCCATTGTTTGAGTTCTCAGGCGCATGTTCAGGTTGTGGTGAGACTCCTTACCTGAAGCTGATTTCTCAACTCTTTGGTGACCGTGAGATGGTTGCAAACGCAACTGGTTGTAGCTCAATCTACTCAGCATCAGTTCCCTCTACTCCCTATCGCGTAAACGAGAAGGGTCACGGTCCTGCATGGGCTAACTCACTGTTTGAGGACTTCTGCGAGTTTGGTCTGGGTATGACTATCGCTGACGAGAAGATGCGTGCACGCGTAACAGGCTTCGTTGAGGAGGCTGCTGCCGACGCTACTGTTGCTCCCGAGGTTACGGCTCTTTACCCTGTGTGGCGCGAGACCAAGAACGACGGCGCTAAGAGCCGCGAGCTCGCTGACAAGATCATGGCTGCTATTGAGCACAGCGACAACGCTGCCGACCTCAAGGTTAAGTCACTTGGCCAGTACCTGGTTAAGCGCAGCCAGTGGATCGTAGGTGGTGACGGTGCAAGCTACGATATCGGTTTCGGTGGTCTCGACCACGTTATCGCATCGGGCAAGAACGTTAACATCCTCGTAATCGATACTGAGGTTTACTCTAACACTGGTGGTCAGGCTTCTAAGGCTACTCCTATTGGTGCTATCGCTAAGTTTGCTGCTGCCGGCAAGCGCATCCGCAAGAAAGACCTCGGTCTTATCGCTTCAACATACGGTTATGTATATGTAGCTCAGGTTGCTATGGGTGCCGACAACGCACAATGTCTCAAGGCTATCCGCGAGGCTGAGGCTTACGACGGTCCTTCAGTAATCATCGCTTACGCTCCCTGTATCAACCACGGTCTTAAGGTGGGTATGGGCAAGTCTCAAGCTGAGGAGGCTAAGGCTGTAGCATGCGGTTACTGGCACCTGTGGCGTTACAACCCCATGCT
>JAGHTV010000109.1 GCA_018065165.1 Candidatus Sodaliphilus fimicaballi
ATTAGAATCAAACGTTATCCCGAACTCGCGTTCATAGCCAACAACCATTGTACGACCGTCGAAGTCGCTCGATGCCACATTGCAGGCCTCGGTGCTGGTGACGGTGTAGTAGATGTCGCCGTAAGAAAGGTGGAATGCGTAGTCATAGGTCTGCTTGGTAGATAGAATCTTAACATTGCTTACATTCCATCCGGCGTCATTGTAGTTCTGGACCTGGTCGGCAGGAACATAGAGGTTGATTGAGCTCGCCATATCATTGAAGAACACATTGTACTTCATAGGATTATAGATGTTGCAGTACACCTCGGAGAGCTTGGGGCAACCGTATAATGCCAAGAATTTAAGGTCGGTTGCACTGCTGGGGATATACATCGTAGTGAGCTGCGGACATCCTAATTCTCTAATGCTCTTCATGCCGTAGGGGAAAGTTATGCTTGTGAGCTTGCTGTTTACGAATGACTGCGGTTCTTCGCTCATCGTCTGGGTATTGGGGTGCAAGGTGATTGATGTCTTGCCCTCGGGGCACACCATGATGTAGCTGAAGTCCTTGTTATACAGTGCACCATCGTAGGATGCATACTTTTGACACGCTTCATTGACGATAATACTTCGCAATGACGATGCGCCCCTAAATGCACTGGAATTGATTGTTGTCACACTCGCCGGGAGAGTCACGCTGGTCAGACTTGTACATTGGTCAAAAAGATTTGAGCCAAGCAGGGTAACGCCATCGCCCAGGGTGACGCTGCTGAGAGCACTGCAGCCGCTGAAAACCAGTCCCATGATTTCACCACCCGGGATATTCACTGTCTTGAGGTTTTTGCAATCCTGGAACGCACTGGCTTCAATTTCGCTGAGCGAGGTAAGTTTTGACAAGTCGGCCTCGACGAGGTCGCTATTTTGTTTTATCGCGCTGTGAGCTATTTTGGTAACCTTGAAATTGATATCATGGGCGGGAAGCGAGAAAGTGCCTGCGGGAGAAAACTTGCCACCAGTTGAACCTACTTTGTAGCCTATGATTGTACACGCACGTTCGTTGCCCGAGCGGCCTGTGACCAGAATCTGGCTGCCATCGGCAAAGTAGAAGTCGTTGGCCTCGGGGGTCTCAACCACATTCAGGAAAAGTTTGCCCAAGCCGCTGTTTTTTATAATCAGCGTCTGTGCACCGGTAGACACATGAAGGTTCTGGGTGTTCTCGTTGAACACTTCCTGGCCATATCCGAGGTTAGTTAAGTCATAGGTTGCAAGATACACATCAGTAAGGTTCTTGCAATACCATATAGCCCTATAATCGATTGAATTTACCGAACTCGGTATGTATATGGTATGCATACTGCTGCAGTTACCGAAGGCGGTTTGACCTATCCTTTCGATACCCCACTTGATAGTGACAGATGTGATAGATTTGTTGTTGAGAAATGCCGAACGGCCGATTTCCTTTGTTTGATAAACGATGCCGTTGTAAGTGACCGGATAGTCGATAACAAGAGAAAGCGAACTCCTAGACAGAGCCGAGGTACTCAAGCCTGTCACCTTCACAGTGCCTCGGGTGCTACCCGACGGCTCGGTGAGTATTTCATACTTGAGATAACCCACCTCGAAAGTATCGCCAACGGCGGCAGATGCCATAATGGCTACTGCTGTCATCACAAGGAAAGATAAAATTTTTTTCATAATATTTTCGTATATTTTTTTGGCAATTTATAATGTAATATGCAAATTTACAAATAATTTTTATTTTATACAATAAAATAACCAATGATATACATATTGTCCCTAAAATGTCAAAAACACGGACTTGCGGCCCGCACAGTAGGATATATCTTTTTGCACGATGTGCGGGTTGTTATGAGCTCCTTGTCTCCGACGGCCTGCGGCCATCGGTTACGATGCAATGTGACGACTCCGTCGTCATGTTACCAACCAGAAAAAATCGCTGAATCATGATTTAGGCCCCCTACGGGGAGAGCGGTATGGCTTCGACATATCTTCTATACCCCCACCGCCGGTACGCTCGGCGGTGGGGGTTATCTACATAGCGGCAAGCGCTATGTATATTGCCCTACGGGCAAGTCTGAGATTACCATAGCATGTCTCGTGTCGACAACTATGGCCGCTGCTCACTCCTTCTAGCTCGCTGCGCTCGGTTATCAACATAGCGGCAAGCACGCTATATGTATTGCCCTACGGGCAAGTCTGAGATTACCATAGCATGTCTCGTGTCGAAAACTATAGCCGCCAGCTCACTCCCTCTAGCTCGCTCTGCTCGGTTATCAACATAGCGGCAAGCGCTATGTTATGTTGTCCCCTTGATATTTGTATCGAATAGGCATTTATCCCGTACCTAAAGGCACGGGTATATTCGGCAATCTTTATTCCAGCCATATCGTCGTACCTACGGCACATCCTCATGGCTGGCTACATTATCTCATCCCTAGCGGGATGTTGCCATGTCTCAGGTAATGTCACTTTACATACGGGGCATGGGGCAAGTCTGAAATTACCTTAGTTGCTTTATGACTATAATTACAAGCCTTCACTGGTCGCAGCACGCACTTTGCCAAGTCATTTAATGGAAGTTCGCTATTCGCGGCACCGACCTACGGTTGACTTACCACTGCTCACTCCCTTAAAATGGAGGACTCTGTCCTCAAAATGATAATACACTATCTGTGAGGTAATTCCATTTTGCTTGCAGAGCAAGCTATTTAATGGAGGTTCGCTATTCGCGGCACCGACC
>JAGHTV010000022.1 GCA_018065165.1 Candidatus Sodaliphilus fimicaballi
GCGTGAGACTCAGCGACGCGACATCCCATTGGGTATTGCTGCCGCCGTGCTTGTAATTGCTCTGGCTAGCGATTCTATCATTCCCGGTATTAGCGAGAATACAGTGTCACGCATCGATGGCATCTTCTTGCTCATCGTGTTCTTTGCCTACATGTGCTATGTCGTGGTGCTCAAGGGACGCAATCCGCAGCAAGCCTTGGCCGATGCCGACGAGCAGACTCAATCTAGGTTTACTGGCAAGAACCCCGTGTTGCTTGGCTTTATTGCTGTTGCTTCGCTTGCAGGACTTATCTTTGGCGGAAATCTTTTCTTGAATTCGGCCAAGACTCTTGCCCGCACATGGGGAATGAGCGAGGCGGTGATATCTATCACTATAGTTGCGATAGGCACTTCGCTGCCCGAGCTCATCACTGTCATTGTTGCAGCCAGCAAGAAGAATGCACAGCTGGCGCTTGGCAACGTGCTGGGGTCAAATGTCTTTAATCTGCTTATGATTCTAGGCGTTTCATCCACAATCAAGCCCATTACCGTTGTAGGTGTTACGATTGTTGATTTCCTCGTGCTGTTGCTTGGTGCTGTGCTTACCTATGTTGTGATATTCACCTTTGGCAAGCACAAGTTTGACCGCATCGAGGGCTTCATTTTCATTGCCATCTACATTGGCTACACCATTTCATTGTTACTTCGTTAAATATAAACATATAATATATAGGCTTTAATATGGCTACAGTAGACGATAAAAAAATCATCTTCTCGATGGTAGGCGTAAGCAAGATCATCGAGCAAAACCAGAAGCAAGTACTCAAGAACATCTACCTGTCATTCTTCTATGGTGCCAAGATTGGTATCATCGGTCTCAATGGTTCAGGTAAGTCAACCTTAATGAAGATTATTGCAGGTCTCGAGACTAAGTATCAGGGCGAGGTTGTCTTCGCTCCCGGATACTCGGTAGGTTACCTGCCTCAGGACCCCCAACTCGATCCCACCAAGACTGTAAAGGAAGTGGTAAGCGAGGGTGTACAGCACGTTGTCGACGCTCTCAAGGAGTATGAGGAGATAAACCAGAAGTTCGGTCTGCCCGAGTATTATGAGGACGCCGACAAGATGAACGAGCTCTTTGCTCGTCAGGGCGAGTTGCAGGACATCATCGATGCTACCGACGCCTGGAACCTTGACACACGCCTCGAGCGTGCCATGGACGCTTTGCGCTGCCCCGAGGGTGACCAGTTGTGCGACCACCTGAGTGGTGGTGAGCGTCGCCGTGTGGCACTGTGCCGCCTGCTGCTGCAAAAGCCCGATGTGCTCCTGCT
Organism: Candidatus Sodaliphilus fimicaballi; assembly: GCA_018065165.1. GTDB lineage: Bacteria > Bacteroidota > Bacteroidia > Bacteroidales > Muribaculaceae > Sodaliphilus > Sodaliphilus fimicaballi. Next base: position 1,311 of record JAGHTV010000022.1, read on the forward strand.
CGATGAGCCCACCAACCACCTCGACGCTGAGTCTATCGACTGGCTCGAGCAACACTTGCAGCAATACGAGGGTACAGTAATCGCCGTTACCCACGACCGTTACTTCCTCGATCATGTTGCAGGCTGGATTCTTGAACTCGACCGCGGTGAGGGTATTCCATGGAAGGGCAACTACAGCAGCTGGCTTGAGCAAAAGACTGCTCGCATGGCTCAAGAAGAGAAAACCGAGAGCAAGCGTCAGAAGACTCTGCAACGCGAGCTGGAGTGGATACGCATGGCTCCCAAGGCTCGTCAGGCCAAGGGTAAGGCTCGTCTCAATAGCTACGACAAGTTGATGAACGAGGATGTCAAGCAAAAGGAGGAGAAACTTGAAATCTTCATCCCTAACGGACCTCGCTTGGGCAACAAGGTTATTGAGGCTTCTCATGTGGCTAAGGCGTTTGGCAAGAAACTGCTCTATGATGACCTCAACTTTATGCTGCCTCCCAATGGTATTGTAGGCGTGATTGGTCCCAACGGTGCTGGTAAGACAACTCTGTTCCGCCTCATCATGGGGCTCGAGACTTCCGACGCAGGTACATTTGAAGTAGGCGAGACTGTAAAGGCTGTTTATGTCGATCAGCAGCACACTAGCATCGACCCAGAGAAGACCGTTTACGAGGTTATCTCGGGTGGTGTAGAACTGTTGCGTATGGGTGGACGTGATGTCAATGCTCGTGCTTACCTGTCACGCTTCAACTTTACAGGTGTTGACCAGCAAAAGAAGTGTGGCGTGCTCTCAGGTGGTGAACGCAACCGCTTGCAACTGGCACTTGCACTCAAAGAAGAGGGTAACGTGCTCTTGCGAGATGAGCCCACCAATGATATCGATGGCAACACCTTGCGTGCACGCGAGGAAGGTCTCGAGAACTTCGCAGGCTGTGCAGTAGTCATCAGTCACGACCGTTGGTTCCTGGATCGCATTTGCACTCACATCCTTGCATTTGAAGGCGATAGCAACGTATTCTTCTTCGAAGGCTCTTACTCAGAGTATGAGCAGAACAAAATCAAGCGTCTGGGCAACGAGCAACCCACCCGTGTCCACTACCGCAGCTTGGAGTGATGACTCTCTAAAACCTCGATATTTCGACACCTCGACTAATCGATATTTCGAGATCTCCGAGAAAAGGAAATAATAAACCGCGACTCTCGTTTGGGAGCCGCGGTTTTCTAATTCTTTTGAAGTGTATATATGCAAATAAGGGTATATAATAT
>JAGHTV010000139.1 GCA_018065165.1 Candidatus Sodaliphilus fimicaballi
GCGTGACCTACTCGGTAGAATGGAGCAATTCCAAGATTGCCAACCGCTGGACCTGCTACCAGATGCATCCGGGCAACAGCTCTAAGAATGTGAGTCGCCACGACGCCTTCCAAGAGGATCTTGACCTGCCCGAGGCAACACGCTCTACCCTAGCCGACTATCGCAGCAGTGGTTTCTCTCGCGGTCACCTGTGCCCCAGTGCCGACCGCTTGTGCTCAACCGAACAGAACGAGCAAACGTTCTACTTGAGCAACATGCAACCCCAGTGGCAAAGCCACAATGCAGGCTTGTGGGAGCGTATTGAGGAGGAAGTACGCGACTGGAATAGCAGCTACTACCGCGACACGCTCTATGTGGTTAAGGCCGCGACTATTGCCAACGTTCAGCTCAACGGCAGCACCACAGCCGGCGTCTACACCGAGAAGTGCAACAACCGCCTGCCAGTGCCAAAGTACTTCTACTGTGCACTGCTCTCAGTGAAGAATGGCAAGTATCAGGCATTGGGCCTCTGGACCACTCACAGCGACGATGCACAAGCCGATACTACCATCAAGAGTTGTGCAATCTCTATCGACGAGCTTGAGCGTCGCACAGGCATAGACTTCTTCTGTAACCTGCCCGATGACATCGAGGCCGAGGTCGAAGCCAGCTACGATGCCTATTTCTGGGGATTGTATTAGTACTTATTACAACGCTAACGCAAACTGGTATTGCGATGTGACTAAACAAAAAGTTCGCGTGCGCGTTTGCGTTTACGTTAGCGTTTGAGTTAGCATTTGCGATAAAATCGTGATAATTCTTGCGTATGTGGGTAATAATACATACCTTTGCAGAGTAATTACGGAATTTTTTCTTTAATTGATAATACTCTAAATTAAATATTTAAGAATGAAAGCATTTGTATTTCCAGGTCAGGGTGCACAATTCGTAGGTATGGGTAAGGACCTCTACGAGAGCAATGCACAGGCTAAAGAACTCTTTGAGAAAGCTAACGAAGTGCTCGGTTTCCGCATCACCGACCTCATGTTCAACGGCACAGAAGATGACCTCAAGCAGACAAAGGTTACCCAGCCCGCTGTGTTCCTGCACTCTGTAATTCTGGCGCTCACCATGGGCGAGGAGTTCTGCCCCGACATGGTTGCTGGTCACTCACTCGGTGAGTTCAGCGCACTCGTTGCTGCTGGCGTTCTCCCCTTCGAGCAGGGCTTGAAGCTCGTTGAGACACGTGCGCTCGCCATGCAGAAGGCTTGCGAGGCTGCTCCCTCTACCAT
>JAGHTV010000154.1 GCA_018065165.1 Candidatus Sodaliphilus fimicaballi
GTTGACGAGTGGATTCCCCTTCCTCCCCGTGATATCGACAAGCCATTCTTGATGCCTATCGAGGACGTATTCTCAATCACTGGTCGTGGTACAGTTGCTACTGGTCGTATCGAGACTGGTATCATCAAGGTTGGTGATGAGGTTCAAATCATGGGTCTCGGTGCAGAGATGAAGTCAGTTGTAACTGGTGTTGAGATGTTCCGTAAGCTTCTCGACCAAGGTGAGGCTGGTGACAACGTAGGTCTGCTCCTCCGTGGTATCGACTATAAGACAATCAAGCGCGGTATGGTTATCTGCCACCCGGGTATGGTTAAGCCCCACGATCACTTCACAGCTTCAATCTATGTATTGAAGAAAGAAGAAGGTGGCCGTCACACTCCTTTCCACAACAAGTATCGTCCTCAGTTCTACATCCGTACTCTTGATGTAACTGGTGAGATCTCTCTGCCCGAAGGCATTGAGATGGTTATGCCCGGTGACAACGTTGAGATCAACGTTAAGCTCATCACTCCCGTAGCATGCAGCGAAGGTCTTCGTTTCGCTATCCGTGAGGGTGGTCGCACCGTAGGTTCAGGCCAAATCACTAAGATCATCGAGGACTAATACTCAGGTAGATCTTAAAAAATAAATAGAAGACCGGCTTGCCGGTTAGGTTTAAGCCGGTCTTTTAAAAAATACGGGAATAGTTCAGTTGGTAGAATGACGGTCTCCAAAACCGTAGGTCGTGAGTTCGAGTCTTACTTCCCGTGCTAAGGATAAAAGAGAAATGAAGAAATACAAATTATTTGCGGATATCGAGGAATCTTATTACGAACTCGTTCATAAGGTTTCGTGGCCTACTAAGAGTGAGCTGGCCAACAGCACCGTTGTGGTTATGGTGGCTTCCATCATACTCGCAGTGGTAATATGGCTGGTAGACTTAGGCATCAATTGGATTATGCACTTCATCTATAACATTCCCACTGTTTAAGCAGGGTGTTGTAGTTGTGCAGTAGTACAGGTAAAGGAATCATCAAAGTTTTAAGAAATCAATGGCTGAAAGTATGAAAAAGTGGTACGTGCTGCGTGCCATCTCTGGAAAAGAGGCAAAGGCAAAGGAATTGATCGATGCAGCTTGCAAAAACAATCCCGACACCTTAGGTAAAAGCATCTGTCAGGTATTGGTTCCCACTGAGAAGGTTTACACTACCCGCGGCGGAAAGAAGGTGCTCAAGGAGCGCAATCTTTTCTCGGGGTATGTTTTTGTGCAAGCCGAGCTCACTGGCGAATCTGAGATTTTCCTTCAGAACACTTCAAACATCATCGACTTCGTTCGCACACGTGAAGGTGGCAAGAAGCCCGAGCCGGTGCCTGAGGCACAGATTGCTCGCATGCTTGGTGCTGCCGAGGAGGTTACGGCTAGTGATGCTGTAGCCAACGACTATATCGTGGGTGAGAAGGTTAAGGTCAACTTCGGTCCTTTCACCGGCTTTAACGGTGAGATTAGCGAGGTTAACGCCGAGAAGCATGAGTTGACAGTAATTGTCAAGGTGTTCGGCCGTGAGACTCCACTCAAGTTAGACAATTCGCAAGTAGAGCGTGAGTAAGCGTCTTAAATGTTACGTGAGACGATAAAAGCGCAACGTTTTTAAATTAATCAATAAAAACAGAAACAATGGCTAAAGAAATTGCTGGACAGATCAAATTGCAGATTAAAGGTGGAGCTGCAAATCCTTCACCCCCAGTAGGCCCCGCCTTGGGTTCTAAGGGTATTAACATCATGGAGTTTTGCAAGCAATTCAACGCCCGCACCCAAGCTAGCGCTGGTAAGGTTCTCCCCGTAGTTATCACATACTACGCTGACAAGAGCTTTGACTTTGTTGTTAAGACAAGTCCCGTACCAGTACAGTTGCTCGACGCTGCCAAGGTGAAGAGTGGTTCAGGTGAACCTAACCGCAAGAAAGTTGCGTCAGTCACTTGGGACCAGGTAAAGGAGATTGCTGAAGACAAAATGCCTGATTTGAACTGTTTTACTGTAGCCTCGGCTATGCGTATGGTAGCTGGAACAGCAAGAAGTATGGGTATCACTGTAAAGGGTCAATTCCCTGAAAACGTTTAAAAACTTCAATTGAAATGAGTAAACTTACTAAAAATCAAAAGTTAGCTGCCGAGAAGATTGAAGCTGGGAAGACTTACACCCTTGCGGAAGCTGCAGCTCTGTTGAAAGAGATTACTTTCACAAAGTTTGATGCCTCTGCTGATATCGATGTACGTCTTGGTGTAGATCCTCGTAAGGCTAACCAGATGGTACGTGGCGTGGTTTCACTGCCCCACGGTACAGGCAAGGAAGTTCGCGTTTTGGTTCTCTGTAGCCCTGACGCTGAAGCTGCTGCCAAAGAAGCCGGAGCTGACTATGTAGGTCTCGACGAATATATCGAAAAGATTAAAGGTGGTTGGACCGACATTGATGTTATAATTACACAACCTCAGATCATGGGTAAGATTGGTCCCCTTGGTCGCGTGCTTGGTCCCCGTGGCCTCATGCCTAACCCCAAGAGTGGTACTGTAACTCCCGATGTTGCTAAGGCTGTTAAGGAAGTAAAACAAGGTAAGATCGACTTCAAGGTCGACAAGGGCGGTATCGTCCACACCTCTATCGGTAAGGTATCTTTCACACCCGAGAAGATCAAGGAGAACGCTCAAGCGTTTATCCAGACTCTTATCAAGCTGAAACCTGCTGCCGCTAAGGGTACATATATCAAGAGCATTTATCTTTCAAGCACAATGAGCAAGGGTATTAAAGTTGATACCAAGTCAATTGAGGCTTAACTTTTAAAATTTTGAAGAAATGAAGAAGGAAGATAAATCATTAATGATAGAGAAGATCAAGGACACACTGGCACAGTACAGTGCAGTATACTTGACAGATACTACAGCTCTTAACGCTGAACGCACCACCGACTTGCGCCGCGCTGCCTTCAAGGCCGAGGTTAAGATGATGGTCGTTAAGAACACCTTGCTTAAGAAGGCTATGGAGCAGTCAGACATTGACTACTCAGGTCTTTACCCTGCACTGGCAGGTTCAACAACGCTGATGCTGACTAACACAGCTAATGCACCTGCTAAACTTTTAAAGGAATTCCGCGGTCGCAAGGAGACATATCCTGCACTGAAGGCTGCTTACGCTGAGGAGACTACATTTGTAGGCGACGAACACCTCAACACACTGGCTGCATTCAAGAGCAAGAACGAGCTCATCGCCGACGTTATCGCACTGTTGCAAGCTCCCGCACAACGCGTTATTGGTGCTTTGCAAAACAAGGATGGCGAGCAAGCTGAGGCTGAGACAGAGGCTCCCGCACCCGAGGCAACTCCTGAGGCATAATTAAAACATTAAGTAAAAAACAAATTAAATCATACAAAACAATGGCAGATTTAAAAGCTTTTGCAGAACAATTAGTTAACCTTACAGTTAAGGAAGTTAACGAACTTGCAAACATCCTGAAAGAAGAATATGGTATCGAGCCCGCTGCTGCAGCTGTAGTAGTTGCTGGTGGTGCTGGTGAGGCAGCCGCTGAGGAAGAGAAGACTTCTTTCGACGTAGTTCTTAAGGCAGCTGGTGCTCAAAAGCTCCAGGTTATCAAGAAGGTAAAAGAGCTCTGTGGTCTTGGTCTGAAGGACGCTAAGGATCTCGTTGATGGTGCTCCTAGCACAATCAAGGAAGGTCTTGACAAGGCTGGTGCTGAGGGTCTGAAGGCTGAACTCGAAGGCCTTGGCGCTGAGGTTGAGCTTAAATAATAACGCCTGATTTTCAGGTGTATAGGTTAAGAATCTCATGTCAATGTAGATTCTTAACCTTTTTGCGTCAAAAACCGGTGCCTGTTGAAAACAGGTGAAAACCAGGAGTAAATGGGCACCGTTTTTATATAAGGAATCCTTGCAAGCATTAGCGTGTAAGGTTTTCTCATAAGCATCAGTATGCAGCCCTCGGGTTGCGGCTGAAAAACTAAGATATTGCATATCTCACATCTATAGCACACAAGCAAGAGACTTGAACTGCGATGGCTATGGCTTGCAGCGGCAAGCGAGGTCATATTTAGTGCTCCACGACAGTGGGTGGTAAAGAAGCGTTAGGTCTCGACAGGAAATGCTAACCCTGCATTGTGCGCCCGATCAATAACTAAGTGACACAAACGCAAGTCACTGGTGGAGCGGGTGCTGAGGGCTGGTAGGCATTGTTGCCTCTATAGGGTAGCAATGTGCTTTGTGCGGTAGATGATTAGGCATGCAATAGAGTCATGTAGCGGTGCACGAGAGCCCGCGATGTGGCTTAACAAAGTTGAGTTCACAAGAGTGAGTTGTAGTGATGCGCCACTGCTCGGGGTTCAGGCCCGGAGCTTCGTGGAGCAGAATTTAGAACCACCTATTTAATACATTTTTCAATGTCAGTTTCTAAACAACCCCGTGTAAATTTTGCACGTGTCAAGAATCCGTATCCATATCCTGATTTTCTTGACGTGCAGTTACAATCATTCAGAGATTTTCTGCAGTTAGATACACCTACTGAAAAGAGAAAGAACGAGGGACTTTACAAGGTGTTTAGCGAGAACTTCCCCATCCAGGACACTCGCAACAACTTTGTACTTGAATTCCTTGACTACTACATTGACCCGCCGCGTTACACGATCGAGGAGTGCCTTGACCGTGGCTTGACTTATTGTGTACCCCTGAAGGCTAAGATGAAGCTCTTCTGTACCGACCCCGACCATGAGGACTTTGCAACCGAGGTTGAGGACGTGTACCTGGGCAACATCCCCTACATGACCGATAAGGGCACATTCGTTATCAATGGCGCTGAGCGTGTTGTTGTATCACAGTTGCACCGTTCACCTGGTGTATTCTTTGGTCAGAGCCTTCACCCGAATGGCACCAAGTTGTACTCGGCTCGTATCATCCCCTTCCGTGGTTCATGGATTGAGTTTGCGACCGACATCAACAATGTGATGTATGCTTACATCGACCGTAAGAAGAAATTACCCGTAACCACCCTGTTGCGTGCGATAGGTCTGGAAACTGACAACGACATCATCAAGGTGTTTGGTCTGGCCGAGGAACTCAAGGTCAACAAGACCAACCTGAAGAAGGCTGTGGGCCGCAAGCTGGCTGCCCGCATCATTAAGTCGTGGAACGAGGAGTTTGTTGACACCGACACTGGCGAGACTTACTCAATCGAGCGTAACGAAGTCGTTATCGACCGCGACACTGTAATTGAAGAAGAGAATGTGGCTGAGATCCTGGAGAGCGGCGTACAGACTATCCTCGTACACAAGGAGGACATCAACACCAGCGACTACCAGATCATCTTCAACACCCTGAACAAGGATACTTGCAACAGTGAGAAGGAAGCCATCAATTATATCTACCGACAACTGCGCAACGCGGAGCCACCAGATGATGCAAGCGCTCGCGAGGTAATCATCAACTTGTTCTTCAGCGACAAGCGTTATGACTTGGGTGATGTGGGTCGTTTCCGCATCAACCGCAAGCTCAACATGGACATCCCCATGGAGACACGCGTGCTCACTAAGGAGGACATCATTGAGATTATCAAGTATCTCATCGGCCTTATCAACAGCAAGACCGACGTTGACGATATTGACCACTTGAGCAACCGCCGTGTGCGCACAGTGGGCGAGCAGCTGTACAACCAGTTTGGCGTGGGTCTTGCCCGCATGGCACGCACCATACGCGAACGCATGAACGTGCGTGATAATGAGGTATTCACTCCCCTTGACCTGATCAATGCAAAGACCATCTCATCGGTAATCAATACTTTCTTTGGCACTAACGCGTTGTCACAATTCATGGACCAGACTAACCCTCTGGCCGAGATTACTCACAAGCGTCGTATGTCGGCTCTTGGTCCTGGCGGTCTCTCTCGTGAGCGTGCAGGCTTTGAGGTGCGCGACGTTCACTACACACACTATGGTCGCCTGTGTCCTATCGAGACTCCTGAAGGTCCCAACATCGGTCTGATTTCATCACTGTGTGTATATGCTAAGATTAACAAGCTCGGTTTCATCGAGACTCCATACCGTGTAATTAAGGACCACAAGGTTAACCTTAATAACGATGACATCGTTTACCTGACCGCCGAGGCCGAGGAAGGCAAGATCATCGCTCAGGGTAACGCACCTCTCAACGACGACGGTTCGTTCCAGCGCACACGCGTTAAGTCTCGTCTCGACGCCGACTTCCCCGTTGTTGCTCCCGACCAGGTTGACTACATGGATGTATCTCCCCAACAGATTGCATCTATCGCAGCCGCTCTGATCCCCTTCCTGGAGCACGACGATGCTAACCGTGCCCTCATGGGTGCCAACATGATGCGTCAGGCAGTGCCCCTGCTGCGCAGCGAGGCTCCTATCGTGGGTACAGGTATCGAGAAGCGTCTTGCTTACGACAGCCGCACTCAAATCCAAGCCGAGGGCGCTGGTGTTGTAGAGTATGTTGACGCTGACGTTATCCGCATACGCTATGACCGTACCGAGGAGGAGCAATTCATCAGCTTCGACGAGCCGGTTAAGGAATACCACTTGCCCAAGTTCCGCAAGACCAACCAGAGCACTACAATTGACTTGCGTCCCATCTGTGACCGCGGTCAACGCGTAGAGAAGGGTGACATCCTCACCGAGGGTTACTCAACCGAGGACGGCGAGCTTGCACTGGGCCGCAACCTGAAGGTGGCTTACATGCCCTGGAAGGGTTACAACTATGAGGATGCTATCGTGCTCAACGAGCGCATGGTACGCGAGGATATCCTCACATCGGTTCACGTCGACGAGTACACACTCGAGGTGCGTGAGACCAAGCGTGGTATGGAAGAGCTCACTAACGACATCCCCAACGTGAGCGAGGATGCAACTAAGGATCTTGACGAGCGTGGTATCATCCGCGTGGGTGCACACGTCATCCCCGGCGATATCCTCATCGGTAAGATTACTCCTAAGGGTGAGAGCGATCCCACTCCCGAGGAGAAGCTGCTGCGCGCTATCTTTGGCGACAAGGCTGGCGACGTTAAGGATGCTTCACTCAAGGCTAATCCCTCACTCAAGGGTGTTATCATAGGTACTCGCCTGTTTGCCCGCGCCGTGCGCAAGCGTACTCGCGGTGGCGATCCCGAGCAAGCTAAGCTCGACACTGAGTACACAGCACGCCAGGAAGAGCTGCGCGCTCTCCTGCTCGACAAGCTGGCTACTCTCACCGAGGGCAAGACATCACAAGGCGTTAAGGACTATCTCGACACCGAGGTTGTGCCCAAGGGTGTTCAATTCACTCTCGAGGTGCTCAGCACAATTGACAACTTTGAGTCAATCAACCGGAGCAAGTGGACAGCCGATGCTCACCTCATCGACCTCATCCGCACCTGCATCATGAACTACCTGCACAAGAGCAAGTCGATCGATGCTGAGTTGCGTCGCAAGAAGTTTGACCTCTCAATTGGCGATGAGCTCCCCACAGGCATCATGCAGCTGGCTAAGGTATATGTAGCTAAGAAGCGTAAGATTGGTGTTGGTGATAAGATGGCGGGTCGTCACGGTAACAAGGGTATCGTGTCACGCGTTGTTCGCCAAGAGGACATGCCGTTCCTGGCCGATGGTACCCCCGTCGACTTGGTACTGAATCCCCTGGGTGTGCCTTCTCGTATGAACCTTGGTCAGATCTTCGAGGCAGTACTCGGATGGGCTGGTCGTGAAATGGGCGTCAAGTTTGCAACTCCCATCTTTGATGGTGCAAGCATGGACGACCTTAACGAGTGGACCGACAAGGCTGGTCTGCCCCGCGGTGGCCGCACTCAGCTGTATGATGGTGCAACCGGTGAGCCCTTTGACCAGAAGGCAACAGTGGGTGTAACATACTTCTTGAAACTCGGTCACATGGTTGAGGACAAGATGCACGCCCGTTCAATTGGTCCGTACTCACTCATCACTCAACAGCCCCTTGGTGGTAAGGCACAATTTGGTGGTCAGCGTTTTGGTGAGATGGAGGTTTGGGCAATCGAGGCCTTTGGTGCATCACACGTGCTCCAAGAGATTCTCACCGTCAAGAGTGACGATGTTGCCGGCCGTAGCAAGGCCTACGAGGCAATCGTCAAGGGTGATCCCATGCCCACTCCCTCAATTCCCGAGTCACTCAACGTGCTCTTGCATGAGTTGCGCGGTTTGTGCTTGAAAGTGAAACTTGATTAATATACTACCTCAATATAGTTAAGAAAAATGGCTTTTAGAAAAGACAATAAGGTAAAGAGTAATTTCTCAAAGATTACCATCAGTCTGGCATCGCCCGACTGGATTCTTGAGAACTCGTGTGGCGAGGTTACCAAACCTGAGACCATCAACTATCGCACCTACAAGCCCGAGCGCGACGGCCTCTTCTGCGAGAAGATCTTTGGTCCCGTCAAGGACTATGAGTGCCACTGCGGTAAGTACAAACGCATCCGCTACAAGGGCACAGTGTGCGACCACTGCGGTGTTGAGGTAACCGAGAAGAAAGTGCGCCGCGAACGCAGCGGTCACATCCTGCTCGTTACACCAGTTGTTCACATCTGGTACTTCCGTTCACTCCCCAATAAGATTGGTTACTTGCTGGGCATGCCCACCAAGAAGCTCGAGATGGTTATCTACTACGAGCGCTACGTCGTTATCAACCCCGGTGGCATGAGCCTGCTGGAGAACAACGATGCTCGCGAGCTGCAAAAGGGCGACCTGCTGAGCGAGGAAGAATACATGCAGATTCTGGAGAAGCTGCCAGCTAACAACTATCAGCTCGACGACAAGGACCCCAACAAGTTTGTAGCTAAGATGGGTGCCGAGGCTATCTACGACCTGCTGGCCGACCTCGACCTTGACAGCCTTGCAAACTCACTGCGTGACCGCGCTTACAAGGAGAACTCACAACAACGCAAGACCGAGGCTCTGAAGCGCCTGCAAGTGGTTGAGGCGTTCCGTGAGTCAAAGGACATCAACAAGCCCCAAGATATGATTATCAAGGTGCTGCCCGTCATTCCTCCCGAGTTGCGTCCCCTCATCCCCCTGGATGGTGGTCGCTTTGCAACCAGCGATGTCAATGACCTGTATCGCCGCGTAATCATCCGCAATAACCGCCTCAAACGCCTCATCGACATTAAGGCACCCGAGGTAATCCTGCGCAACGAGAAGCGCATGCTCCAGGAAGCCGTTGACTCACTGCTCGACAACTCACGCAAGTCAACAGCCGTTAAGAGCGACGCTAACCGCGCACTCAAGTCACTGAGCGATAGCCTTAAGGGTAAGCAAGGTCGCTTCCGTCAGAACCTGCTCGGTAAGCGTGTTGACTACTCAGCTCGTTCGGTAATCGTTGTAGGTCCCGAGCTCAACATGGGTGAGTGCGGTATCCCCAAGGATATGGCTGCCGAGCTTTACAAGCCTTTCGTTATCCGCAAGCTCATCGAGCGCGGTATCGTTAAGACTGTAAAGAGCGCTAAGAAGATCGTTGACCGCAAGGAGCCCGTTGTATGGGACATCCTGGAGAATGTAATGAAGGGCCATCCCGTACTGCTCAACCGTGCGCCGACACTGCACCGCCTTGGTATCCAGGCATTCCAACCCCGTCTCATCGAGGGTAAGGCAATCCAACTGCACCCACTGGCATGTACAGCGTTCAACGCCGACTTTGACGGTGACCAGATGGCGGTACACTTGCCCCTGGGCAACGAGGCCATCGTTGAGGCACAGCTGCTCATGCTCGAGCCCCACAACATCCTTAGCCCTGCCAACGGTAGTCCTATCGCCGTACCTTCACAGGATATGGTACTGGGTCTCTACTACATCACCAAGCTGCGCAAGGGCGACAAGGGCGAGGGCCTGAAGTTCTATGGTCCCGAGGAGGCACTCATTGCCTACAACGAGGGCAAGGTTGGCATGCACGCCATCATCTCGGTAGTAGCCGACGTTGTTGACGAGAATGGCAATCTCACTAAGAAACTCATTGAGGAGACATCTGTAGGTCGCATCATGTTCAACAACTGTGTACCTACTGAGATGGGCTTCGTCAATCGACTCATATCTAAGGGCTCACTGCGTGAGATCATCACCAGCGTAATACGCAAGTGTGGTGTACCTCGCTCAGCTAAGTTCCTCGACGACGCTAAGAACATGGGTTACCTCATGGCGTTCAAGGGCGGTCTGTCAT
>JAGHTV010000492.1 GCA_018065165.1 Candidatus Sodaliphilus fimicaballi
CATCGGTAATCTTCAGGAAGAAGGGGTAATCGAGGGACTAACTTCACCACGTACTGCCGGTGCGAGCCGCAAGCGCGACGCAAGCCACCGTGTTGAGACAGTTTTCAAGCTTGGTGGTGGTAAGGTTCGCCACAGCGACGGTTACCAAGGTTGGGCACCCAACAAGAACAGCAAGATTCTTAAGACTGCCATCAATGTATGGAAGGGTCTTTATGGCGTAGAGCCTAAGGTTGAGGCTATCCACGCTGGTCTTGAGTGCGGTTTGTTCCTCAAGGTTCTCCCCCACCTCGACATGATTTCTTACGGTCCCACACTGCGCGGCGTACACTCTCCCAGCGAGTGCTGCCACATCCCAGCAGTTCAGAAGTCTTGGGACTTCACACTGGGCATCATCGATGCTGTAGCTAAAGAGAAATAATCAGTTAATTCTCAACAATCTATAACACGAGGGTGTGCTCGATTTTGTGGCACGCCCTCGTGTCATTATGGTGCAATAAGGTTAGGCATAGAATTTGCACATTAATATATATGGAAAATAACGAACTGATAAAACTAGAACGCAACATATATAAGAACCTTGAGCAATCAAGACTAAGTGATGCATTTGACGATATTGAAAAATTGGCCGAAGCAACTCAAACGACAGGAATCAAAGACGAACTCGACCAACTGAAAATGTCATATCGCTTTATGCTGCAATACCTGTCGCAAGGTATACTAGACCCACAACGCGACGAAGTGCTTAGCCGCATCATACAATCGCTATACATTATTACTGATCGTTGCGTCATCAACGAGAGGGAAAAATTGTCGCACGAGGTGTTTTACATGCGTCGCCGCGAAATGAAAAACACGGCACTCAGTTCGTTAATTGAATCGTGGAAAACAACTATTCATAAGCACGAACTGCTCTCGTCGGTTCCGAGAGAGCAGCGAAACAATGACGCTATCACCAGCACTTTGCGAGATTGTGAACAGCACGAGACAAACATATTCAATAAATTGTTCTCAACCTTTCCTGTTAGCCGAGACGATGCTCAAGCAATAAAGGATATTGTTGCCGACAGTACACTCCCGTCACACGCCAAGTGCCTATTCCTCTCGGGGTGGTTCCTGGGACTCATGAAGTTTTATGACGAGACAAAACTAGCCTCACTCATAGAGATATACACCACAGCACAGGACGAAGAAGTACAGATTAGGGCATTGATATATGCCATTTTGACGCTTTACATTTATAAAATACGTACCGAAGGGAGCACCGTTATTGAGAAACGCACTGCAGCCCTTATTGAACACCCCAGCTTTGCATCAGACTTTGCAACACTGCAATTTCTGCTAGCACGTTCACGCAACACCGATAACATTTCAAAGCGTGTGCGTGAAGACCTCATGCCTGGACTCATGAATATGAGCCCCGACCTCATCAAAAAGATAAAGGACAAGAATGCACCACTTGACATAGCCGACCTGGAAGCCAATCCTGAGTGGCAAGAGTTCCTCGACAACAGCGGAATCACAAAGAAAATGGAGGAATTTAACGAAATGCAACTTGACGGCAATGATGTTTTCATTTCAACATTTTCTCACCTCAAGTCGTTCCCATTCTTCCAAACAATGTCAAACTGGTTTATTCCATATCACCAGAATCACTCTATTATCAAGAACACATTTGGTGACGAGGAGAATGCACTGCGTAGCATTATAAGCAATGCTCCTTTCTTGTGTAATAGCGATAAATACTCATTCTGCCTTACTATGGGGTCAGTTCCTCAAAGCCAACGACAGATGATGCTCAATCAAGTAAAAGAACAGAATGCGGGACTTAACGAACTGGCAAATGCACAGTTGCCCGATAACAAGAAAATGCGTGAAAGCATAGCCAACAAACACTTGCAAGACTTGTATCGCTTCTTTAAACTGTTTTCAAGACGTAATGAGTTTATTCATGTGTTTGACATGAACATGGACATGATGTCACTAAAATACTTCAGTAATTTTACCGATGCACCACAAACATCTACAGTAATTGCTGAATTCTATTTTAAAAACAAATTTTATGACGATGCCATCAAATATTATAACCATGTGATGGCTAATAGCGAGACGGTAAATCCTCACATATACCAGAAGATGGGATTTGCCTATCAAAACCTAGACAACCCTCGAGCAGCTTTACGAGCGTATAACAAGCACTTGCTGGCTCATGAGGATGACGTGTGGACGCTCAAGCACATGGCAACATGCTATCGCCAACTGAAGCGATATGACAGGGCCCTTGACTATTATTATAAGGTGGAAGTACTGCAACCACAATCGGTAGCTGCAGTATTAAACATAGGCAGCCTGCTGCTTGAGAGCGGTGACATTGAAAAGGCTCTGCAATATTATATGAAGGCCGACTTTATGGAAGGTGTTAAGCACAAGGCTTGGCGACCCATCGCATGGTGCTCATTCCTTGCAGGCAACGACGAGCGTGCACTTAACTACTATGACAAGATAATCAACGAAGACATAGCTACAGGACAAGATTACCTAAATCGTGCCCATGTTATGCTATGCAACAAACGCATACCCGAAGCTATCGACAATTATAAAATGTCAATTAAAAAAGA
>JAGHTV010000466.1 GCA_018065165.1 Candidatus Sodaliphilus fimicaballi
ACTTTTTCTGTATTTTCATTGGTATATTATTAATAATTTGTGGTACATTTGTAGACTGTACGCTTTAATAAAACGGCAAAATCCAAGTTAACAGGGTATACTTTAAACTGTTAGCAGTTAAAAGGGAAAGATAGCAAACTATGATTAATAGAATGAAGACGCAATTAAAGCTATTTGTAATTATATTAATTACAATTTTTATCAATGCACCCATAATGCATGCTGTTGTGGCATGCCCCGACCCCGCCGTTGTAACACAACCCGACGGCACCAAACTCACCCTGATGCTACACGGCGACGAGTGGTTCAACTACAACACCACAATTGACGGATACACAGTGGTACAGGACACCGACGGCTATTACAAGTATGCCGTGCTGCAAAACAACCAACTGCTTGCAAGCTCTATCATAGCTCACGACAAGGCACTGCGCAATGCTAGCGAACTCACCTATCTGACAACAACCAAGCAACACCTCACCCCCGATGCTGCAACCATCGCAGCCAAGCGTGCTCCCGCTCGCAAACTGCACGGACACAACGGCCACTACGACTATGGCAACTTTCGTGGTCTGGTAATTCTGGTTGCCTACAACGATTGCCCATTCCAGTATGAGAATGCTCATGACCAGTTCAACGGCATGGTCAATGAGAAAAACTATCAGGGTTTCATGAGCGATGCGATGTTCCCCGAGCTCATTCCCTACACCGGCTCGGTGCGTGACTATTTCTATGCCAGCTCCAACGGCTTGTTTGACCCCGCCTTTGATGTAGTGGGTCCTGTGACCATCAATTACTCACAATACAGCGCACTCAAGAGCGGCAATGCTCAAACTCTGGTTTCGGCCGCCCTCGACGCAGCCAACGACCAGGTAAACTATAAGGACTATGACCGCGATGGCAATGGCAAAGTCGATATGGTCTACTTCGTCTTTGCCGGTGCAGGTAGCAACTTCAGCGGCAACGACCAGCGTCTGCTGTGGCCCCATGCCTCATCAGTATTGAGCAAGAGTCTCGATGGTGTCTCATTTGACCGCTATGCTTGCTCAACCGAGCTCTTTGGTCGCCCCGAGTCAAGAATCATTGACGGCATAGGCTCTATGTGCCACGAGTTCAGCCATGTGCTGGGCATTGCCGACCTCTATGACACCGACGGCACCAGCAGTGGAGGCAGCAGCGACAATCCGCAAAACTGGAGCATCATGGCTCATGGCAACTACCTGAACCAGTCGCGCACGCCATGCCTATACAGTGCCTACGAACGCTATGCTGCTGGATTCACCACCCCACAAAAAATCACAAAAAAGGGCAACTATACCCTGCAACCCATCACTACCACTGGCACTGGATATCGCCTAGACTCAAGCGTGAAAAACGAGTTCTTCATTCTTGAAAACCGTGTCAAGACAGGTTGGGACGCCTATTTGCCCGGCGAGGGCATGCTCGTGTGGCGAGTTGACTCGACCGATGTGGATGTGTGGGAAAACAACAAGGTAAATTGCAACCCCGTTCACCCCTACTATCAGCTGGTGCGTGCAGGAGGCGGCACCAATGACACCTCGGCCGACCCCTTCCCCGGCACAGCAGGCATAACTGCAATTGACAACAACACAACTCCCAGCCTGCGCTCATGGACAGGCCGCAAGGGCAACTATGGCTTGAGCGACATTGCTCGCAACAGCGACGGCACTGTAACATTCAAACTCACTGTGACCAACTATGAGGATATGGTCGAGGACTTTGAGGATATGGCACTCACCACAGCCGATACCAAGGGTGTGCAAGGCAAGTTCACCAAGTGGGACTTCACCAAGGGTGCTCTCGTAGCCGAGACCGGCAGCGAGAACGCAGGCAACGGCAATCACGCCTGCTCAATGACTCGCAGCAGCGAGCTCATAAGCAGCCGACTCCCCTTTGATGCACAGTCATTTGCCTACGACTTCTACAACCCAACATCATCGGCCATCGTCGTGCGCACCTATTATCGCAACAGTGGCAGCACCACCTGGCTCGCTCTCAAGAATGACCAGGGTCTAGAGAGCCTGAGCGTGCCTGCCAACAGCAAGGTAACATTCAATAGCGACGCCGAGTTCCCCGAGGGCACACAATTCCGCATCGTGGAGTACTCAGGCAAGGCTGGTGCCGTCTATTATCTTGACGACATCACCTTTAGCACCATTG
>JAGHTV010000356.1 GCA_018065165.1 Candidatus Sodaliphilus fimicaballi
TATATACACAACTTAATTTTTAATTTAAACACATCATGGGAAGAATTAATTGCTTCATTCCTTTTGCTAACGCTGAACAAGCTAAGGCAACTATCGAAGGCCTCAAGGCTAACGAACTCGTAAACAAAATCTATCTGCTCGCTAACGCTGAGGCAGAGGGCACCGTTGAAGGTTGCGAGGTTATCAACATCAACAACCTCACTTCAACTGCTACTATGAAAGCTATCGCAGAGAAGGCCGACGCCGACTTTACTCTGGTTTACACTAAGTATGTAAGCCTCAAGTTTGCTCCCTTCGCTATCGAGCGTTTTGTAAAGCTTGCTGAGGACAGCCAGGCAGGTATGCTCTATGCTGACCACTATAATGTAACTGAGAAGGGTGCCGACAAGGCTCCCGTTATCGACTATCAGTATGGTAGCCTCCGTGACGACTTCGACTTCGGTTCAGTTCTGTTCTTCTGCTCTTGCTGCTTGAAGAAGGCTGCTGCTGCCCTGAAGAGCGAGTATGAGTTTGCTGGTCTCTATGACCTGCGTCTCAAGCTGTCGCAATTTGTTGAGATTTGCCACATCAACGAGTTCCTCTACAGCGATGTTGAGCTCGATACTCGCAAGAGTGGTGAGAAGATCTTTGACTATGTAGATCCCCGCAACCGCGGCCGTCAAATCGAGATGGAAGCTGCTTGCACCGAGCACCTCAAGGAGATTGGAGGTTACCTGGCTCCCGAGGTTGATGGCAAGCCCAACTTCAAGCACATTGAGTTCAGCGAGGATAACTTCGAGGTAGAAGCTACCGTTATGATCCCCGTTCGCAACCGCATCCGCACTATCAAGGACGCTATCGACAGCGTACTGCGCCAGAAGACCAACTTCAAGTTCAACCTCATGGTAGTTGACAACTGGTCAACCGACGGTACTCGCGAGGCTATCGCTGCTTATACCGACGAGCGTCTCATCCACATCATCGCTGACTACCACGACATGGGTATCGGTGGTTACTGGAACCTTGCTGCTCACCATGAGAAGGCTGGTAAGTTCATCGTTCAGCTCGACAGCGACGACATGTACAAGGACGAGAACACACTGCAGACTATGGTTGACGCGTTCTACGAGCAAAACGTTGCTATGGTAGTGGGTACTTACATGATGACCGACATCGACGGTAACATGATTGCTCCCGGTATCATCGACCACAAGGAGTGGACTCCCGAGAATGGCCGCAACAACGCTCTGCGCATCAACGGTCTGGGCGCTCCCCGTGCATTCTACACTCCCGTACTGCGCGACGTTAAGATTCCTAACACTAGCTACGGTGAGGACTACGCTCTGGGTCTGAACATCTCTCGCACTTACCAGATTGGCCGTGTTTACACTCCCGTTTACATGTGCCGTCGTTGGGAAGACAACAGCGATGCATCGCTCGATGTTGAAAAGATGAACCGCAACAACCAGTGCAA
>JAGHTV010000248.1 GCA_018065165.1 Candidatus Sodaliphilus fimicaballi
CACCGATGTTGCACTTGACGAGAATACCGGCAAGGAACGCTCTGCACAAGTAGAGATGTCGTTTATAGGTGCCATGCTCGTTTACACCGTGCATCAAGACGGCACTCCCTCTGGTCTCAAGGGCGATGTGAATGGCGACGGCGTGGTTGACATTGCCGATGTCAATGCCGCTATCGACATGATTCTGGGTCTGCAGACAGCTACTGCAGTTGCCGATGTCAATGACGACGGCACAGTAGATGTGGCCGATATGAATGCCATCATCAACATCATTTTGGGTATTTAATCCAAAATGAGCTCGAAGTAGAGAGCAGCGGTAAGTCGGCCATAGGCCGGTGCCGCGAATAGCGAACCTCCCTCAACATTCATCATTTTGGGTATTTGACACCAAATAATCTCGAAGTAGAGAGCACATATTGATACAGGGAAAGGAGCCGTTTGGCTCCTTTTTTCATACCCCTTGGTCACACAATTTTCACACATATAGCTGTATCAACCATCGTTTTTTCGTATTTCGTTTTTCGTATTTCGTTAAAAAAGCATTACCTTTGTAGATTGAAAAATTATAAAACTATATACTACTATGAAATTAACTGAAAGATTCTTGCAGTATGTGAAGTTTGACACACAGAGTGACGAACTCACTAACCTGACTCCCTCTACTCCTGGCCAGATGGTATTTGCCAAGGCTCTTGAGAAAGAACTCCACGAGATGGGTCTGAGCGACATCAGCCTCGACGAGAACGGCTACCTCTTCGCAACCCTCCCCAGCAACACCGACAAGAAGGTGCCCACAGTGGGCTTTATCGCTCACATGGACACAGCCCCCGACATGAGCGGCCACGACGTTAAGCCTCGCATCGTCGACTACCAAGGCGGCAAGATCGTGCTCAACGAGGACCAGCACATCGTTCTCGATCCCGAGCAAGTCCCCGCGCTCAACGACTATGTAGGCCAGCTGATTATCGTTACCGACGGTACTACCCTGCTGGGTGCCGACGACAAGGCGGGTATCGCCGAGATTCTCGCTGCAGTTGAGTACTTCCAGGAGCACCCCGAGGTTAAGCACGGCGACATCCGCATAGGCTTCAACCCCGACGAGGAAATCGGTCTGGGCGCACACAAGTTTGATGTAGAGAAGTTTGCTGCCGACTGGGCTTACACAATGGACGGCGGTGCAGTGGGCGAGCTCGAGTTTGAAAACTTCAACGCAGCCAGCGCCAAGATAACTTTCACCGGTCTCAACGTACACCCCGGTGCAGCTAAGCACAAGATGCTCAACTCAATGCGCGTGGCCAACCAGTTTGCCATCATGCTGCCCCGCTGGGAAACTCCCGAGCACACCGAGGGCTACGAGGGCTTCTACCACCTCATCTCAATGAAGGGCAATGTAGAGGAGACAACCCTCACCTACATCCTGCGCGACCACGACCGCGCACGCTTCGAGAGCCGCAAGCGCGAGATCGAGCACCTGTGCCACAAGGTGAACTGCGAGTTCCCCGGCTGCGCACAAGCCGAGATCAAGGACCAGTACTACAACATGCGCGAGCAGATTGAGCCCGTGATGCACATCATCGACATCGCCAAGAAGGCAATGGAGAACGCAGGCGTTCCCGTAAAGGTACAGCCCATACGCGGTGGTACTGACGGCGCACAGCTCTCATTCAAGGGCCTTCCCTGCCCCAACATCTTCGCAGGCGGCATGAACATGCACGGCCGCTACGAGTACGTGCCCATCCCCTCGATGGAGAAGGCAATGAAGACCATCGTAGAAATCTGCAAGATTGTAGCCGAGTAATACGGTTTTTCAATAACGCAAACGAACCCCAGAAACACAAACAGCTGTGTTTTTGGGGTTCATCGCATAAAAAAAGCCGAAAAAGTCCATTTTTATTTGGTAGGTAACAAAAAAAAGCGTACCTTTGCAACGCTTTTTTAACGGAGACTCGCTAGCTCAGCTGGTAGAGCACAACACTTTTAATGTTGGGGTCTTGGGTTCGAGTCCCAAGCGGGTCACCAACCAAATCGCTAACAGGTTGATAATAACCAGTTAGCGATTTTTCTTTTACAGAATTGCCGACTTTTTGCCGACATGTTCATTACTAATCCCAAAAACAACGGAAGAAAAATTTCGTGTCCTTATTATATGGTGATGGTGTGCCCATTTCTTTCATCTTCGAATGCGTAAAAAATCCTTCTAATGGCTATCCTATCTATTCTCATTGTGCTCGTTGCCGCAATTTTTAAGTTAAGTGCAAATATATTTTGTATTTCAAGATGTATTTGTCAAAACTATTTTATAACTTTGCATTAAACATTAAGAACTTAGCATGGAAAATTTAAATAGAATCAAAGGAGCATTGGCAGATGCAGGTAAAACTGGTGTCTGGCTTGCCAGTCAATTAGGAAAGGATCCAGTAACAGTTTCCAAGTGGTGTACAAACACCACACAACCTGATTTGCAGACGCTGGCGAAGATATCAGATTTGCTTAAAGTTAACATACGCGAACTATTAACTAATAGAAATTGATGTATAATTAATTCAACTACTATAATTGATCTGTTTTATGGGTAATGTTTTCGCTGATAGTGTATTTAAGTTAGGTACAAAAATAGCAATTAAAACAGTTAGTGGATATCGGTATCAAGGAGTAATCGAAAGTGTTAATGATGATTCTGTTGTCTTGTTAATGGATAGCAAAAGAATTACGCTAGGAGAAGATATCTTGGACAATTTACTTTCAATTGAGTTGTTATCTATGGGCAATAAAATTAATTTTTTTGCACCATTTCAAAAAACAGCAACAAAAGGTATGTTACCTCCTATGGGAAGAATCATGTATATTGGCAACAAATATGGAAGAATTGCGGATGTAGCTAGCCAGAAAACACTGTTTTTTTATAGAAATAGTATACTGGAAGATTATTTATATAATAGCAATAATACGGACTTAGTCGGTACAGATGTACTTTATTCCGTCAAGACCATGAGAGATGATGAATATGAAGCTAGATCAATAATAAGGCCAATGACATATACAAATGCATTATCAATAGCCAGTTCAATTGAATCTAATTTTCCTTTAGACGCATTGGCTTTATTACAAACTGTTGAAAAGTTTTACCCATATGAAGAAATCAAAAACAGAATAGCTTTATTACAAAGAAGGCCTGCAACAAAAAAAATGTGGAAAATGGTTGATCTTCAAATGTGCGAAAAAAAAGGAAAGGAAGAAATTACTAAAGAAGACAAGTGTATTAGAGCAAACTCGTTTGTTGTTTCATACTCTGGACAAAGAGGAATGATATTATGTGAAGAAGATTATTATCCATTTACTAATGCGGAAATCATAGAGGATCACTTTGTTAATTTGCTTAAATCATTTAATTATAGAAATATAAAACATCGTCAAATCCCAGTTTGCTGCATATTAGACAAGGATTCTAAAAAAACCATTTGTGTATTCCGTCCAATGAAAATTAATGTATTAATAAATTTTGTTGGACAAAAAGTGCGCGCACGCGATTTTATTATAGCACAAGCAATTGTAAACTATGCACTGAATGATTTACCAAATGATTATCGTTTACGTCAACTTGACCAAGAAATTTCAGAATCATTGGAACAAATTTGTGAAAACAAATCAAATCTTGAAAACTCTTTAGCTCCTTGCGGTTATATTTTTAATAAACCTCCAAAGAAAAATTTGAAATTTCGAAATGAGTCTGCACAATATGCACGAATAAAGGATTCGTTCTGTACAAAGAATGTGGTATAT
>JAGHTV010000264.1 GCA_018065165.1 Candidatus Sodaliphilus fimicaballi
ACGTCCATGCCCAGGATGATGTTGATTACAATGTTGATATCGCTCACATCGGTTGTGTTATCACCATTCAAATCGGTATTGCTGTAGTTTCCCATACCCAATATCTTGTTGATAATGAGGTTGAGATCACTTACATCAACTGCATTGTCGCCGTTAACGTCGCCTCTCATTGCAGCACTAGCTTGCAGGCAGCATACCATAGCTATAAGTAAAATTAGTTTTTTCATATTATTCGTAATTAATACTGCAAAAATACGACTTTTTCAACAAAAACAAGTGTAAAAGATTATAAAAAACGGGGCTGTGTCATAATGCATTTTTGTGAGGTAACAAATCTTTTGCCCTTGCAGGGCGTTTTCCATTTGCTACTTGTTACCCAGGGCGATGCCCTAGGCTAATTGCGGCACTGTGCTTACAGCGCGCCGACTATTCTTGCATTATGACACAGCCTGCTTTATGCTTGGTCTATAAAAAGACAGGAAAATGCGTTAGGGATTTACACGCACAGCCCGGACGCTCCGCCCGTCGGAACGGGTGTAGTATTCCGTGTCGACACCGCCCGGGTGGAAGTACAGGTTGTAGGCAATGTCGCTGTCGCTAGCGCCGAGCTCACACGACCAATACTCGCCGTAGAAACCCTCGTAGAGGAGAGCCGTGTCGTAGCGATAGCCAGCGGCAGGAAGGAAAATAGAGTTTCCGTTGCTCTTGCTCGTTATCTTGCGACCTTTGACGCCGTTCACTGTCACCCACTCGGTAGTCGTGTAAGCACTATTGTAAAGGTCCTTTATCTCCTGCAAGGTGGGCATGCGCCAGCCTGAGCCCCAGTTGGCAGTCGCCGCGTCGTCCTCGGATTCAAGCACGGTCTTGTTGTCGGGGGATGTACCCAAGGCAGGGTCCCAATAACTTGTGCTCGTGCTGTATTTGGTCATGGTAGAAGAACTGCCGTTGCATAAATCATAGTTGGCCCAGTCGAATATGTGGCTCTCGCCCTTGGCGTAGCCCGTGGTCTCGCCCCAGGCGAAGTATAGGCCGTAGTCCTCGGGCTTCTCGGCACCCACGTTGCAGGTTGCCCACAGCACGCCACCAGGGAGACCGAGGTCAACATACTCATGGGTCTCGGGCACGTCCATGCCCAGGATGATGTTGATTACAATGTTGATATCGCTCACATCGGTTGTGTTATCACCATTCAAATCGGTATTGCTGTAGTTTCCCATACCCAA
>JAGHTV010000008.1 GCA_018065165.1 Candidatus Sodaliphilus fimicaballi
AACCTTAAACCAACAGAAGCGTGCCAACTGGGCCAGTACTGTACCCACGGGGCAAATGGTGTTGCAATAGGTGCGTCCGCCACGCCATGCCAGTACCACGATGGCGATGAACACGACCAGAGTGATGATGAACGTGGGTAGACTCTTCATCCACACATCCACGCTGTAGAATGCGTAGCTCTCATAGTGCTCGGCGATGGCAGCAAGTCCGTTGTTGGCCCACATGTAGATGGGCTGGAACAGGTTGATGACAATGCGGCCATAGGTACTGTAGGGTGCCAGCAGAGCAACAAACGAACCTACCCCGGCAACAAATGCCACTACCATCGCACCCAGCATGGTGTATCGCAACCAACTGATTGCTGGCGAGTAGCTGAAGCGATTTTTCTTAGTTTTGCCGTGTATCCACGACACGATGTCTTGCATCACGCCCAGCGGACAAATCACCGAGCAGTAGATGCGGCCCAGCAGCAGTGTGAGTATTACAAGCACTGCAAGCACGCCGGCATTAAGTGCCAGCAGGGCAGGAAGGAACTGAATGTCGCCCAGCCACTCGAGCCACACGAGCAGAGTGTCGGTGAAGTCAAGCAACAACAGCGTGATGGCAACAAATACCAGCGCTGCAAGAGTAATGCGAATTTTACGCAACATATTAATAATCCTTTAAATTTTAACCTTTTAATCAGTTAACCAATTAACCAATTAACCAATTAACCAATTAACCTTTTAACCGGTTAACCCTTTAACCTCTTAACCTCTTATTAAAACTCTACACCCACCTTGACAAACGCGTTGTGGAACACGCCAGTCTTGTCGAGGTAACTGTGGCCGGCCTTGTCGGGAATTGCCCCCGGAGTCTCTCCGGTGCACCACAATTTGTAGTTTGCTGTATGCAATGCATAACCCACGCTCACATTGAACGAGAAGAACTGGTTAGACGCAAAGTGATAGCCAATTGAGGGCGAAGCAAACACGCCACCGTGGTTGAAAATGCTGCCACCCAGTTTAATGCTTGCCCAGGGTGTGTTGTGGCTCTCGCTGTGCAGGTTGTAGCGTACATCGGCATACAAGGGCACAAAGGGGAACTTGTTCAGGTCGGGGTCGTTGGGCAGGGGCTCGGCATAGTCGTTACGCTGCGGGAAAGTGCTAATTTTTGCGTCAAACTTATGCAAGCCGATACCGGCACCCAAATACAGGTTGGGATTGAATTGATAGCCAAACGAGGTCTCGATAAGCCAGTAATCGCAGCGAGGTGCACCGAAGCCCATAGAGTAGCCCAGGTCAACAAAACCACGGAACTTGCTAGTGTCGTAGTTCTTACGCTTCATCTCGTGAGTGATGTAGTCAATCTCGCTTGTGGTGTACACATACTTCATGCCATCTTCGGTCTCGATGTCCACCTTAGTCTCGTCGCGTGAAGTGATAACGCCGGTAACATATTCGCCACTCTTCAGGTGAAGCGTTGACTTGCGGGGTGTGTTGTCGCCCGCCATGGCTGTCATTGCCATTACAGCAACGATGAGTAGTAAAAGAATCTTCTTCATAGTTTTATCTTGTTTTTGTTTTGTCTTGTTAGCCTTGAGCTGACGCTCAAGGAACGGTGGTTAGCGTTATCCTCGCCCTTAAAAGGCCGAGCACACTGTGGTTTGCGTTAGCGTTGACGTTAGCGTTAAAAACTCTGCATGTCCACGAGTTTCTTGTAGGCGCCGTCGCGTGCCATCAGTTCGTCGTGGTTGCCACTCTCCACTAAGCGACCATCTTGCATCACGCATATCATGTCGGCGTTCTTGATGGTCGACAGTCGGTGAGCAATCACCAGCGTCGTGCGACCCTTCATCAGCTTGTCGAGAGCCTCCTGTACCAGGTGTTCGCTCTCGGTGTCGAGGGCACTGGTTGCCTCGTCCAGGATGAGGATGGGCGGGTTCTTGAGAATGGCTCGGGCTATTGAGATGCGTTGGCGCTGTCCGCCCGAGAGCTTGCAGCCGCGGTCGCCTATGTTGGTGTCAAAGCCATCCTCGCTGGCCATGATAAAGTCATAAGCGTTGGCGATGCGAGCGGCTTCCTCAACTTGCTCGCGAGTAGCGTTGTCCACGCCAAAGGTGATGTTGTTGTAAAACGAATCGTTGAACAGAATGGCCTCCTGATTTACATTGCCCATGAGCGAACGCAGGTCGGCCACGCGATAGTCGCGCAGGTCCACACCGTCGATGGTGATTGAGCCCTCCTGTATGTCGTAGAAGCGGGGCAGCAGGTCGGCCATCGTTGTCTTGCCCGAGCCGCTTTGTCCCACCAGAGCCACGGTCTTGCCACAGGGTATGTCGATAGACACATCGTTGATGACCCACGCCTCGTCGTAGCGGAACTTCACATTCTTGTAGCTTATGCCCTGCTTCATCTCGCTCAGTGCGTGAGGCTGTGCAGGATCTTTGATGTTATTCTCTGCCAGCAAAATCTTGTCAATACGCTCCATCGATGCCATACCGCGTTGCACGGCATAGGCAGCCTTTGACAGGTCCTTGGCGGGATTGATGATGCTGTAGAAGATGACCATGTAGTAGATAAACGACGGCGCGGTGATGGTGCTGGTGCCACCCAGGATGAGTGTGCCGCCAAACCACAGCACTATGGCAATGGTGGCAGTGCCCAGGAACTCGCTCATGGGGTGAGCCAGCGACTGACGCCAGTTCATGCGATTGTTGATGTTGCGAAACTCCTCGTTCTCGTGCATGAAGCGTTGCTTCACCTTCTTCTCTGCATTGAACGCCTTGATGATGCGCAGTCCGCCTATGGTCTCCTCAATGTTGCTCAATAGCACGCCCCACTGGTTCTGTGCCTCGAGCGACTTGCGTTTAAGACGCTTGCCGGTCGAACCCATTAGCCAGCCCGCAATGGGCAGCAGCACCAGTACAAATGCAGTGAGCTGCCAGCTGGTCACGATCATCATAGTGAGGCACACTACAATCATGATGGGATTCTTGAACATTGCGTCGAGCGATGCCATGATAGATGTCTCAACCTCGGTAACGTCGCCACTGATGCGTGCCATCACATCACCCTTGCGTTCGCTTGAGAAGAATCCAATGGGCAAGGTGACGAGTTTGTTGTATATCTGGTTACGCAGGTCGCGAGTCACGCCGGTGCGTATCGATACCATGAAGAAAGACGCCATAAACGCCGTCATCACCTTCATGAAGGTCATTACCACCAGTGCCGTAGCAATGCCAGCAAGTGCCATCGACTGGCCGTAGCTCTGAATCACCAGTTGCACATAGTAGTAGAAGTTGTTAACCACTACGGTCTTGATGCCATCGCTGCCCCATGCCATAAACTGGTATGTTTCAGTGTTCAGCCCGAAAAGCATCTCCAGGATGGGGATGATGAGAGCAAACGAGAACAACGTGAGAAATGCCTCAAGCACATTAAACAGCACATTGAGCGCTATATGTTTCTTGTAAGGTGGTACAAACCGCCTCAACAATAGGAAAAAATTCTTCATATCAGTTTATTTCATGTACACAAAATATCCAATTTACAAAGGTACGATTTATTTAACGAAAACGAAAACTAAAAACGAAAACTTTTGCGCCGCAGCTCCCTTTTTACTTCCTCCCTTGCGCAGCTACGAGCCGATAGACAGATTATTATAAACTACGGATTTTCTGATTATTTGGATTTTAGTTTTACCACAGATTGACCAGATGGAAATATATCTTTAGGGAATTCATTCTAGATTAAACAGATTGCTTCGCGATGATGTTTTGCTTCGCACCAGTGTTCCCGTAGCGTCAGCTGCGGGTAATAAACAAGGCACAGTCTCCTATAGGAAGCTGTGCCTGCTATGTGTGGGTCTAAATGTGTTATTTAATCATGCGACTTGTCTTAACAGAACCATCGCTGTAGCGTGCCACTGCAATGTTGAAACCGCTATGAGGTGTGCTTGATGCAATGCCTTGCAAGTTGTAGTAGGTAACCGACAGGAGTGAGCTTGCAGTAATGTCGTCAACGCCTGTATGTATTCCGTACCTGAATTCAACAGTTAAGCGACTCTCGGCAATGTAGAAGTCATCCTCTGTGCCATCATCCATTGGTCGTTGGGCGTATACGCGAGCTATGTAGGTTACAGGATTTACAGCGTTCTGATACAGAGGTCTCCCTAAGAAACTATCTTGTATGGTAAATGTCTTGTTCTCGTTGTCAAACGTCACGCCACCATAAACTCTCTCAAATGTTGCTTCGGGACCGGTTAACAACTTGTTGTGCAGGGTGTAGGTCTTTTGGCCTTCATCAACGAGGGTTTCAACACCATCAACAACGCGCCACACACGGTAATAGGGAGCCTGCTGTTCGTTGTCAGGACCATTAATGATAAGTCCGTCGCTTATAGATGCATTGAGTTTAAGGCAGGTTACATATAGTGATTTGTTTTGTCCGTCAACCTCATATTTTTCGGGAGGAGTAAATGAATACGCCATATTACTCATGATAATTTTATCCATGTCGAGCTCCAGATCCAGATTGGCCATTTCGGCATACTTGATGTCGCTGCCATATGTGCTCACAACGGTCTCGTTGGTGTTGTCCTCTGTATAAGCCTCTATAATGCCTACATAGTTGGCCTTGGTTGCTGCGGTTACATTGCGGCCATCATCTTCAAGACTCATGGTGAGTTGCTTGTTTTCTCCAAAGGTTTTGGTTTCTATGACCGTATTGAAACCTGTGTCATCGCGCTTGAACGAAGTGTAAGAGCCGTCTTGGTCTCTCTGAATGATACCTATGTCGTTCGCGGCGTTGCGACGTACGAGGTAGTCTTTTACTGTACCATAGTTGTTAAGCGTCATGTCGATTGTGGCAACTGTGCTCATGTCGAGATGTCGGTCGGTATCGGCTTGAACATCTTGCAGTGAATATACTGGTACATTTACATCGATAGATGTCTTGTACACGGGCACACGGGTAATGTTACTGTATGCATCGCGCCCTGTGGTTCCATCAGGGGCGATGATGTCGATAGCCGATACGAACTTAACCTGATAGTCGTAATGGTCGGGGTGGTCGTTATTCATAGTCGACGCATTGAAGGCATCCATAAATTGAAGGCCGTCGGGACCCAAATCGAGGATTCCGTTTTCACTATTGGCAGTGAAATATCCACTATTGCTAGGATATCTCACGCTACGCACTCTTGAGTTGTACGATATAGTATAGGGGAAATGCCATACACCTTCTGATACCTTCTCCTTGGCTGCCATCTGCACGGTAGCTATAAGCGTCATCTTGGGGTTGTCCTCTTCGTTGTCAAAGCGGTACAACTCAAAGCGGGTATTTTGGTCAATCATGTTACCCTTGAGCGAAGTGGTGAGGTCAGATGTGTTGTTGGTCATCGTGATGAGGTTCTCATAGTCGTTCACCTCTATCTCCTGATCGTAGGTGCTCTTGTAATTGCCCACGATAGAGAGGTTCAGACGCTCAAACGGGTCGTAGCCGGGAATGGAAACAGCATCGGTATTTGACCATGCCTTGTTAAATTCGGTATTGATGGGGCGTCCCGAAATTTGATAAGTTAGATCATATCCTTCAAGCTCTTGTGGCACCTGATAGGTATATGAGTTGCCTGTGATGCCGGTGGCAATGGGTGTTGATTGTCTCACGCCGTTTATCACGGGATAGATGTCATATTCCTGTACAAGATTGCTGTTAGGTACCACCTTGTTTAGCGATGAAGTCCATGTGAGAGTCACATCAAACTTGCGTGAGCCGTCGCTAGTCTCGGCTCTTTCTGCTTCAGCTTGTAGTTTGATGGTATACATCAATGCTTGTGGGGCATAAGACTGGTTGTACCATGTAAGGGTGTGGTTTGAGTCGCGGGTTTTACCATTGAGTGACCACCACTCAAAGCGATAGTCGCTTATGTAAAACACAAGTCCTGTCATGTGCTTTGAGTCAGTACCCTTTCGCCCAGTCATTGTGAAATAGTGTGTAGCTGATTCTACTGAACCACAATCGTGTACAACATTGTAAATTTCTCCATCTTGCATCTTCTTGTAGAAGTCGGCAGTCTCTGCACCATCGTCATCGGTAGTGGGACTGAAAAGTTCAAACATGTTGAGGAACGGCATCTCGGTGTAAGAGCGGTAGCGGCCCTTGGTCATGAAGTAAAAACGGTTGAGAGTCTCGTCAATATTGTACATTACACCACTGTGATTAGGGCCAGCGGCATTCTCCTCTACACGAACGCCATTGGGAATCACTTTCACCCATTTGATGGCTTCGGTAATATAGTCTTTGACATTGCTGAATTCAGTGGAGAGTTTATTTGTCCATGTGTCTTTCACTGCCACCAAAAGCATTGTATAGCCTTCTGTGTTAGGTTTTTGACCAGTTATGTTCCATCCATTCTTTTTTACATCACCATAAGGAGTAGCGTGTTGCCGTCTTGCGGGTTCTCCATACCATGAGCCGGGAATGTTAGGGTCGCCATAAACTTTAGCGATAAGTGCCATGATTTGTTCGGTTGATTCGGCTTTCTCGGTCAACTTGGTGTTTTGGTGTAAAACGCCGTTGGCATCGGTCCAGTCATAGGTAAACTGTTCATACTTAGCCTCTGTAAGTAAGACTGGGGCAAATGCGTTTTGTGTCTGTGCCAGTGTGTAACTAAATGCACACACCAAAAGTAATAAATTAAGGAACCGTTTCATTAGTTGTTGCTTCTTAAAGGAGGTAAAGAAAATGTGCTATATCATTAAACAACAAAATTATAAAAAATCCAGAAATTCTTTTCCTTCAGTGTTGCACAAAATTCGTGATGTTTATCTTTTTTAACAATAGCACGAAAAAACGATTTCCCCTTCCACAAAGGCACAGAGGACACTGAGAAGAAAATTTCTCTAGCTGATAGGGACAAGGCGAGTTCAAATATTTCAGTCCAATTAGATAATCCTCTGTAGTCCTCTGATTTCCTCTCTCATTCTCCTCTACAAGGCAAAAAACAGGAAATAAACATTTTTCAGCCATAATGCCCTTACCCGTTACAAGTTTTTAAACAGTAATAGCAATCAAGTCTTGTATTTCCCTAAAAATATCACTAACTTTGCATCAATTCAAGCGCTTGCGGCAGAGGCCGCTACTTGAAGGACATATTTTGAAAGCGTTTCGCTTCATTTCCAGTTAGGAAAAATCGCCAAAATTTATCAAGCAAGGGAATTGAAGCAGTCTTAAACGCCTTCGCTAAGCTTGTATATCCACCCCGTGCAAGCGGGAAGTTTTATAAGCTACAGCGTGGGGTGGGCTGTTCAATCTTGTTTGAAGGCGTATGGCGATGCCATCCTAACTATTGACAGCGAACATCGTCCCACGCTTTTTTAATTATTAACTGTTTCTCTAGGGATGTTAGAAACTCACTTTATTATTATGAAGAAGATATTATTTGCATTAGCAGTAATGTTCATCACTATGATGACATTAAACTCTTGCAGTAAGGATGAACCAACCCCTAGCTTCCAAGTACCAGAAGTTTGCCACGACTGGGGAGCGAGCAGGGAACATGCTCTTCAGGAAATGAAGAAATATGGCTGGACCTATACTGGTGAAGAGGCCGATTTGGGTATGAATTTTGAATTCAAAAATAACAAAGACATCACGAGCACCATTTATGTTGACAAAGAAAAGGGCATCTTGAGTGTCTATGTGTTCTATCTCGGCATGAACAGCTTTTTTGATGAGTTGAAGAGCGAACTCACAAAACGCATCAATATCATCTGGGAAACAAATACTCTGTATGTTCGTGGCAAATCGATAGACAATACAATAGCCGCGGAGATTTACTCATTCTACAATGAGAAAAGAAAAGTTGAAGGCATGGCTTACATGCTGTGGGATCCTAATTTTGGAATAAAAAAATAAATAACATAAAGTGATTATGAAGAAGATAGTGTTTTTGCTTATTATGGCACTGGTTGGTGCTACAGCTCTGCAAGCCAAGGAGAAACAAGAGGTTGTTCAACTGAAGAACGGTCACAAGGTGCGTGGCAAGATTGTGGTTTATGTGCCTCTTGATTCGCTGGTAATTCAAGAAGAAGATGGAAACCAACAGACTATCAAATGGAATCAGATAAATAAAATCACAAAGGAAAAATGGCAGCCACAGCAGAGCGTAGGCAAGTCATTCACCGCAGGCATGGGCCTTCAGAAAGGCTATCGCGGGTTTGTTGACGTTGAGTATTACCTCACGATTGATGCAAGGTCAAAGAGCCGCTTCGGTTTCAGCACAAGTCACGGTTATCAGGTATTGCCTTACCTATATGTGGGTGCCGGAGTTGGCATGCAGTTCATTACAGATATGCTTGACCCCTCAGAGGGCGTGTGGAGCTATAAACGCAAGACATTCATGCCAATACCTGTATTTGCCGATGTACGCATGGACTTATTAAAGAATAAAATCTCGCCATACCTTGACGTAAGGGCAGGTAAGGTCTTTGGCGACAAAGCCTTCGGCCTGATGTTTAACCCATCGGTTGGCTGCCGCTACGAACTCAATAAGAACATCGCGCTCAACCTAAGTCTTGGATACAGCCTGCAGAGCACTGACTTATATCCTATACTTGACGAATACACCATCCTCCACAAGGACGGTGTGGCCTCAAACAACACAAGTGCTTATTGGGAAAACAACCCATACCACAGCCTCTCAATCAAAGTAGGAGTAGAGTTCTAACCCCTCCCCTGTTTTTTTTAGACAGACGAACAAAAAATTTTAATAATAAAGAACAAAAGGCTGCGCGTGACCATCATTTAAGTCGCGCGCAGCTTTCTGTTTAATCTCGTTTAAATCCCCTTTTTCTGTTCAATATGTGGTCAATTATAACTACGGATTTTCTGATTAATCCGATTGTTTTCTTGGACTAAAAGAACAAAAAGGACATAAGAAAATTAGATTGCGAGCGGAAAAATCGTTTTCGTGAAAATGCGATAGCATTTTAGTTTTCGTTTTCGTCAAATTAAGGTATTCTATTTTGTGCGCCATTTTGGCGCACCTGTTTTTTGCGACGAAGGAGCCGTTTTCTAGCGGGGAAAAGGGGGTCAGCCAAAGGCTGGTGGTGAAAGGCGAGGAAGATGGCGGCGAAGCTTGCTTCAGGCGTCATGTTTCGCGCCTTGCAGCAAGTGGCATAGCCACGTCGCCCCTTTTATCCGCATTTTCTTTCTCTGTCACCAAGTTAGGGATGTGTAATTTTTGTTCTTCTAGTCAAAAGAAAACAGTCTGCGGGAACTGCGGGAGGAAAATTTTTATTTGTGTGTGGAATTAACTTTTGGCTTGTGGGTGTGTCTTTATTGTTATAGCCGATACAATTGGTCTAAAATTCTTCAAATTGTTCAAAAAATGCGTGATTGGGGTTAAATTTTGTCAACATTTGGGCCTCAAAATGAAATTTTGGGATTAGATTGAAAAATTGGTTATAACTTTGTAATGAAAAATTATACATATAAAATGAGAAAACTTATTTTTGCGCTTGTAATGTTGCTTGCTTCAACTGACGTTCAGGCTGCCGTCATCAATGGCGTGCTGGTTGATGCCAACGACACTACAGCATTAATTGGGGCAACGGTGAAGTTGCTCAAGACTAACAAGGACAGTACCCTGGTGAAGGGTGCCACTACCGACGTCAATGGTCTGTTTAACCTGCAAGGCATCAAGGGTGGTAAGTATCTGCTCAAGCTCAGCTACATTGGTTATGAAGACAACATCAAGCACATCTCGGTGGGCGATGATGGCCGTGATGTGAACTTGGGCGTCATCAAGATGAATACTAACTCGGTGCTTCTCAAGGAGGCCGTGGTTATGGGCGTTAAGACCCCTATCACTGTCAAGGAAGATACCGTTGAGTACAATGCCGACACTTATAAGACTCAGGCCAACGCTGTGGTTGAGGACCTGCTGAAGCGTCTGCCTGGTGTGGAGGTGGGCTCTGACGGCAAGATTACTGCCAATGGTAAGGAGATCAAGAAAATCCTCATCGATGGTAAGGAGTTCTTTGCCGACGACCCCAAGATGGCGTCAAAGAACCTGCCTGCCAACATGGTGAACAAGCTGCAAGTCATCGACCGCAAGAGCGACTTGGCTAGCCTCACAGGCGTTGACGATGGCGAGGACGAGACCGTCATCAACCTCACCGTGAAGAAGGGTATGAACAATGGCTGGTTTGGCACTGTCAATGCCGGCTATGGTACCGACGACCGCTACACAGGTAGCCTCATTGCCAACTACTTCAACGAGGGTAACCAGTTTACCATCACTGGTGGTGGCAACAACGTGAACAACATGAACTTTACCGACGGTGGCGCGTCACGCTTCCAGCGCATGTTTGGTAGTGGCGGTGGTATCACCACATCACAGAACCTTGGTTTCAACTTCAATGTAGGTACCAAGGACAGCGAGAAGTTCCGCGCCGGCGGTAACTTGCTGTACACCCACAGCTCGCGCAAGGTTTACAACCGCACAAGTCGCCAGTACCTGTTCCCCGACAGCACAAGCTTCTACGACAGCGAGTCAAGTTCGCGCAACAGTGGTAACAACTTCCGTGGCGACTTCCGCCTCAAGTGGGAGCTCGACTCATGCAACACCCTTGAGATACGTCCCAACTTCTCGATGAACTTCAGCAACAGCGAGAAGAACGACTCATCGTTCACTCGTGCAGGCGACGCTGCTCGCACTCCCGTCAACAGGTCAATGAGCAATGGCCACAACGATGGCAAGAGCTACGAGTTTGGTGGTCAGGTGGTATATAACCACAAGTTTAAGTCACATCCCGGCCGCTCGTTCAGCTTCTTTGGCCGTTACAGCTATAGCAACGTAAACGAGGACGGTACCACTTACACTCACAACAAGTATTACCTCAAGGAAGATCCCGACGAGACCATCGACCAGGTGTATGAGAACAAGCGCATCACCAACGGTGTAAACGGCCGTCTGTCATGGACCGAGCCTCTGGGCGACATACGCAACGCCAACTTCCTGCAGTTCTCTTACAGCGGTAACTACCGTCACAGCACTGCCGACAAGATGGTGTATGACATCGCTCGCGCCGGTGAGGTAATGCCCGCTCCCGTTCTCACCCCCGATGCTTATGCACGCAGCATCTTCAATGCGGCTTACGACCCCAACGTGCGCAAGGCTGTTGCCGAGCAATATGGTAGCGAAATTCTCACTGACCTGCCCATGCTGAGCAACGTACTCGACTATGAGCTGGGTGACGAAATCTCTCGCGCCTTCAACGAGGAGCAGAGCAACCGCTTCCGCAACAACTCGCTCAACCAGAGCTTCGAGGTAGGTTACCGCAAGACCCACAAGATGTATAACCTCAACCTGGGTGTATCGGTCAACAACGCGATGTCGAGCAGCAAGGACCTCATCAACCCCGACCGCAACATCGCTTCGCGCTGGGTATGGACATTTGCTCCCTTTGCACGCTTCAACTACAAGTTTACCAAGACTCGCAACATCAACCTGAACTACCGCATGCGTAGCAATCAGCCGTCACTCACTCAGTTGCAACCCGTTGCCGACGTGAGCAACCCCCTGAACATCATCATCGGTAACCCCGAGTTGAAGCCCTCGTTTGCTCACCGCCTCAACGTGCGCTTCAGCGACTTCGCTCAGGAGCGTCAGCGCAGCTTTATGCTCAACCTGAATGCCGACTGGACACAGAACAGCATTATTAATAAGGTAACATTTGACCCCACAACCGGTGGTCGCACAACTACATACGAGAATGTGAACGGCGTGTGGAACGCTAACCTCATGAACATGGTGAGCCTGCCCTTCGGTGCAAGCAAGACATGGTACTTCTCGTCACACGCATTCTTGCGCCTCAACCAGACACAGGGTTACAACGACGGCACGCTCGACAGCAGCAAGAACTTCTCGCTCAACATGGCTCCCGGTATAGCATTCCGCAACGACCAGTTTGACATCGAGCTGCGTCCCCGCTACGGCTACCAGACAACTCACAACAGCGTGACCGTGGCTAACAACCGCAACGTGCACACCTACGGTGGTATGTTCAACGGCCAGTGGTCATCACTGTTTGGCCTGGTCATCAGCACCGACTTGAGTTTCAGTGCAACCAGCGGTTATACCAACGGCTACGACACCAAGCAGTGGCGCTGGAACGGCTCGGTATCTTACCAGTTCCTGCGTGACCGCTCGGCAGCATTCACCCTGTCGGTATTTGACATCCTGGGTCAGAGCAAGAGCATCAACCGCAACGTTACCGCTAACTACATCGAGGATACTTACAACAACTCTCTGGGTCGTTACGGTATGGCAACATTCACCTACAAGTTCACCACCTTCAAGAAGGGTGAGCAGCCCAAGGTCGACGACTACAGCGGCTTTGGCCCCGACGGTCGCATGGGTCCTCCTCCCGGAGCAGGTGGCCAGGGTCGTCCCTCAGGTCCTCCCTCGGGCGGAGGTCGCCCCGGTGGTATGGGCGGTGGCCGTCCCGGCGGATTCTAACAAGAAACTTCACACATTATATA
>JAGHTV010000554.1 GCA_018065165.1 Candidatus Sodaliphilus fimicaballi
GTTGTGAAGGAGATTAGCGAGCTCATGACTAGCAAACTGCAAGAGATTGCAAGCAAGATGAACGAGCTCTTGCCCAAGAACTAATTGTTAAACCTATAACAGACTCACAAAGAAGATGAATTTGGCCGGATGGATACTGAAAAAAGCAGGGTGGAATTTCAAAATCAACATTCCCCCTACTCCCAAGTGTGTGATTGCCATTGCACCACACACCAGCAACTGGGACTTCATCCTTGGTGAGTTAGCTATTCGCTCAGTGGGAATGAAAGCCGGATTTCTCATGAAATCTACATGGTTTTTCTTCCCTCTGGGCTATTTTATGCGTAGCATAGGCGGCATACCCGTTAAGCAGCGTAAGCACACCCGTGTTACTGATAGCGTTGTTGCCGCATTTAACGAGCACGAGGAGCTCGTCATAGGCGTGACCCCTGAAGGAACACGCTCACCCAATGCCAAGTGGCGTACGGGATTCATGCACATCGCACGCGAGGCCAACATTCCTCTCGTTCTCGCCTACATCGACTATGGCACTCGCACAGTGTGCATCGACCGCTACTATGAACTGACAGGCGACATTGAGGCCGACATGGCAAACATAAAGAAATACTTCAGTCAATTTACAGCAAAGTTCCCCGAGAAGTTTGTTTACTAATCACATCACGATATGCTTGACCGCAACCTGACCATAACTCTCATCGAAGACGATATTGCCTGGGGTGACAAGACCGCCAACCTTGAGCAACTCAAACACAATCTTGAAAATGTGCCCGACGGCACCGACATTGTAGTATTGCCCGAGTTGTTTAGCACCGGTTTCATCACGGGAGACAAGGAACAGGCCGCACAACTTGCCGAACGCAATGGTGGCGAGACAATGCACATCCTTCATGAGATAGCAAGCAAACGCCACTTCGCAATATGTGGCAGTTTTCTTGCGGCAACTGCCGGCCAGCTGTTTAATCGTGCTTTCTTCATCGAGCCCAACGGCGATGATACATTTTACGACAAACGCCACCTGTTTGCATTTGGCGGCGAGAACGAAGTTTACCATCAAGGACACACCAACGCCCCAATCATAAGATTTAGAGGCGTAAACATCAAGTTGATTGTGTGCTACGACCTGCGATTCCCAGTATTCTGCCGCACGCAGAACAACGATTACGATGTGCTCATCGTGGTTGCCAACTGGCCCAAGTCACGCCAGCATGTATGGAGTACCCTGCTCGCAGCTCGTGCTATGGAAAACGAGTGCTATGTGTGTGGTGTTAATCGCTGTGGCATTGACAATCAAGGTGCTGATTATGGCACCGGATCGTCGCAAATCATCGACTTCAAGGGCAAGGTCATTGCAACACGCAACGGAGACTGCCCAATCATCCCTGCCATCATCGAACCTAACAAACTCGCACAATTCAGAGAGAAGTTCCCTGCATGGCGCGATGCCGATGCATTTGAACTCAAATAAAGCATTAGCTTTATAATTTGGGGGCGTATCACATTTTTAGGGCCTCCAAAATTGGCAGTATCAGCAAAATTCAGTACCTTTGTAGCTTTAGAAACTAGCAGAGCTATTTCCTGCATCTAAAACTTACAATTGTGAAGAATTTCATCCTACGCACTATATCGGGCGCAGTATATATCGCCCTTATCATATCGGCAATCTTATTGCTCGACAATTCTCCTGTCGCCTACATCATACTGTTCTCGACAATCATAGCATTAGGCATGAACGAGATATACACCATGACACGCAACGAAGAGAGCGAGTCGTGGACAGTTATCCTTGTAGACTGGCTTGGTGGCATAGGTATGTTCACATCGTTATATCTCATGTGTACCAGCGAATCGTCAATTCACGGCCTTGCACTGATTCCCATTGCCGCATACCTGGTGATACGCTGCATCTTGCAACTATATCGTCCCAAGCAGAACGCCATGCACAGCCTGGAGCGTTCGTTCTTCGCATTGACTTATGTTGCATTGCCCCTAGCAATGCTCAACTCAATCATACAGATGTCATCACCCCGCACACTGCTGGCAATATTCTGCTTCATCTGGATTAATGACACAGGTGCATTCTTGGCAGGCGTGACATTGGGTCGTCACAAGTTGTTCAAGCGCGTGTCGCCCAAGAAGTCGTGGGAAGGCTTTATTGGTGGCGTAGCACTGTGCATTGCAGCAGCTTATGCAAGTTATTACTACCTTAACGAGTTCTTCCAAGTACCTCAAATCGAGACTTGGGTTGGTTTGAGTGTAGTAGTAGCCATTGCGGCAACATTTGGCGATTTTACCGAGTCATTGCTCAAGCGTACAATGGGTGTGAAGGACTCAGGCAAACTCATACCCGGTCACGGTGGCATACTTGACCGCATCGACAGCCTGCTGCTGGTGGCCCCGGCAACACTTATATATCTCGCGTTAATAATTTACAACAATCCATTATAAATAAAGCATCAAAATGAGCAACCAACGCTATGACTTGAGAGGCGTATCGGCATCGAAAGACGATGTACACAACGCAATCAAAAACATTGACAAGGGTCTGTATCCCAAGGCTTTCTGCAAAATTATCCCTGACATACTAGGAGGAGACCCCGAGTATTGCAACATCATGCATGCCGACGGAGCTGGCACAAAGTCGTCACTGGCCTACACCTACTGGCGTGAGACAGGTGACCTGAATGTATGGAAAGGCATTGCTCAAGATGCCATTGTAATGAACATTGACGACCTGCTGTGTGTGGGTGCAACACAAGGCATCCTGCTGTCGTCAACAATAGGCCGCAACAAGAACCTCATCCCCGGCGAGGTTGTCAGCGCCCTTATCAACGGTACACAAGAGTTTCTCGATCGCCTGAACGAGATGGGTGTAGAAATCATCTCGACTGGTGGTGAGACAGCCGATGTGGGCGACCTCGTGCGCACAGTGATCGTTGACAGCACCGTGACATGCCGCATGCGTCGCGACGAAGTCATTGACAACGCCAACATCAAGGGAGGCGATGTTATCGTGGGCCTTGCTTCATTTGGCCAAGCCACATATGAGGACAGCTACAACGGGGGTATGGGTAGCAACGGACTGACATCGGCCCGCCACGATGTATTCAACAAATACTTGGCCGAGAAGTATCCCGAGAGCTATGACCAAGCAGTACCCGACGAACTCGTGTACTCAGGTGGTTTGAAGCTTACCGACAAGGTTGACGGTGTTGATGTAAACGCTGGTCAACTGGTACTCTCTCCCACCCGCACCTACGCACCCGTCATAGGTGCTCTGCTCAAGAAGATGCGTCCTGCAATTCATGGTATGGTACACTGTACAGGCAGTGCACAGACCAAAGTTATGCACTTTGTAGAGAACAAGCATGTAATCAAGGATAACCTGTTCCCCATTCCTCCACTGTTCAAAACCATCAAGGAACAAAGTGGAACGGACTGGAAAGAGATGTACCAGGTGTTCAACATGGGTCACCGTATGGAAATATATGTCAGTCCCGATGATGCACAAGCTGTAATAGAAGTTGCCAAGAGTTTCAACATTGACGCTCAAGTAATAGGTCATGTTGAGGATGCTCCAGCAAACCACCTCACCATCAAGTCGGAAGCTGGTACATTTGAATACTGATAAACTCTTATGCGCTGCTTAAAGGGCATAATACACATATTTATAGCCATGCTGTTGTCAACGGCGTGGCTATCGTGTTCAGGCCCATCGGGCGACGCCAATATGAACCAGCAGTTGCAACGTCTGGTGGTGGGCACTATGTACAGTCCTACGGGATTTTTCATCCTCAAGGGCGACACACTGGGATATGACTACGACCGCATTAAGGAAT
Source organism: Candidatus Sodaliphilus fimicaballi (assembly GCA_018065165.1). Lineage (GTDB taxonomy): Bacteria > Bacteroidota > Bacteroidia > Bacteroidales > Muribaculaceae > Sodaliphilus > Sodaliphilus fimicaballi. The sequence goes on from JAGHTV010000554.1 coordinate 3,837, forward strand.
ATGCACAGCACAACAACCTGTATCTGGAATTCAGAGTGGGCAGCAACCTTGATGAATTGATAGAGATGTTGCGAAATGGTCAAATAGACATTATTGCAACCGAGGTTCCCAACACTACCGAATACAGGCAGAAGGTATTAAACTGTGGTTCTATCAACGAGACCAAGCAGATACTGGTACAAAATGCTCACAATGATCTTATTACCGATATCACACAACTCGCGGGAAAGGAAGTGTATGTGGGCAGTGGCACCCCAAGCGAGAACACACTGCGAATGATTAATGGCGAACTGGGCGGACTTATCAACATCCAGCCACTGGCAAGTGACTCAATAGAGGCCGACGACCTCATGGAGATGGTGTCAAAAAACAAAGTATCGCTAGCGGTGGTAAACAGTGACATGGCACAGTTTAACAAGGAGCGATTCAAGGACATTGACATCACAATGACCTTGGGCGTTGCACAGCTGTCGTCGTGGGCAGTAAGCGTTAACAACCAAGCACTTGCTCAACGCATTAACGAATGGAGCAACTCAAATGACTCAAGAGCATATTCAAAGACCGCACTGCAGCGATATTTCAAGAAGAGTTCAAGAAAAGAGCAGGAAAATCTGGCACAAGAACTCCCCCACTTGGGTCCCATAGGAGGCGTATCGCCATATGACGGGTATTTCAAGAAATATGCCAACGAGATAGGTTGGGACTGGCGTCTGCTTGCTGCTATAGCCTGCACCGAGTCACGCTTCAAACCCAATGCAATGTCGTGGGCCAACGCTCGAGGTCTGATGCAAGTGCTGCCCAGCACAGCAGCACGATATGGCGTAAGTGAGGACCAATTGAACAATCCCGAGGTAAGCGTGCGTGTAGCAGCCAAATGCTTGAGAGATATAAACAAAGTTTTCCTGGGCAAGCTTCACAATCGCGACCAACGCATCAAGTTTGTGCTAGCCGCCTACAATGCTGGTTCGGGACATGTGCTCGACGCAATGGCACTTGCCGACAAGTATGGCAAGAACTCGCAACTGTGGGACGCCAATGTTGCTGATGCCATATTGTGGAAACAGAGCCCGCAGTATTACAACGATCCCGTGTGCCACTATGGCTATTGTCGTGGCAGCGAAACGGTGGGATATGTTGCGTCGGTAATGCGCAACTATAGGTATTATGCAAGTAAATATTCACGATAAATTAAATTTAAGATTATGAAAAAAAGTTATTTGACTGTAGCGGTTGTACTGTCACTGGCAGCATCGCTCACACTCAGCTCTTGCTTTGGATCCTTTGCACTCACTAATAAGGTGATTAGCTGGAACAAGCAAGTTGGCGACAAGTTTGTAAACGAACTTGTATTTGTTGCAATGTGGATTCTTCCCGTGTATGAACTCTCAATGCTTGCCGACATGTTTGTCCTCAACAGCATTGAATTCTGGTCAGGAAACAATCCTGTAGTAGCCGAGACAAAGGTAATTGACGGTAAGGATGCTAAATATCTCGTAGCTTGTGACGAGAAGGGTTATACAATCACTAACCTTGACGACAAGACTCAAGTCAAGTTCAACTTTGACGAAGCAAACAATGCATGGTCTATTGAGGCAAACGGCGAGGAACACAAGCTGTTTACTTATGTTGACGACACACATGTGAACATGATTTGCCCCGACGGCAGCTACAAGACTGTAGAGTTGAGCCACCAAGGCGTGTGGGCTTACGAGCAGATGGTTTCAAGCCAGCTGCAATATGCCAGCCGCTAATTAATTGAGAAATCAGCAATTGGATATATGGAGTTGCAGGCAATCGCCTAGCAACTCCATTGTTTTATCGTGACATTACCTAAAGGACACTCACACAAGCCATCACCTATAGGGCATTATTGGCCTGAGAACTGTGGATTGCCGAAAAAAGTGCATGTGCACTCACACAAACAAAGAAGAAGCCATGCGATAGAATTCGCATGGCTTCTTGTATTTAGAGAATGATAATCGGCGTGATTATTTAACCTCTTCGTAGCTTACATCCTCGGCGTTGTTTCCATTGTTTCCACCGTTTCCGGGTTGTGCACCACCCTGGAAGCCGCCAAAGTCTTGAGGACCTTGAGGACCGCCTTGTGCACCACCTGCTGCTTGAGCAGCTTGGTACATTTGTTCGAAGAGCTTTGTAAGCTCGGCACTTGCAGAGTCGATAGCAGCAAGGTCTTGAGCCTTGTGAGCATCTTTCAACTTAGCAAGAGCGGTCTCGATTTGAGTCTTGATCTCAGCAGGAAGCTTGTCGCCTGCGTCCTTGAGAGTCTTCTCGGTTTGGAAGATGAGAGCATCTGCCTGGTTGATCTTGTCGATACGCTCTTTCTCCTTAGCGTCGGCAGCAGCGTTGGCAGTAGCCTCGTCCTTCATGCGCTGGATTTCCTCGTCGCTCAAGCCACTTGAAGCCTCGATGCGGATACTTTGCTCCTTGCCTGTAGCCTTGTCCTTAGCGCTTACGCTCATGATACCATTAGCGTCGACCTCGAATGTGACCTCGATTTGAGGAATGCCACGGGGTGCGGGAGCGATGCCGTCGAGGTGGAAACGACCCAGAGTCTTGTCGTCCTTAGCCATGGGACGCTCACCTTGCAGAACATGGATTTCAACCTCGGGCTGATTGTCGGCAGCAGTTGAGAATACTTAGCTCTTGCGAGTAGGAATAGTGGTGTTAGCCTCGATGAGCTTAGTCATAACGCCACCCAGAGTCTCGATACCTACTGACAGGGGCACAACGTCGAGAAGAAGCACATCCTTAACATCGCCACTGAGGACACCACCCTGGATAGCAGCACCTACTGCTACAACCTCGTCGGGGTTAACGCCCTTAGAGGGAGTCTTGCCGAAGAAGCGCTCAACGATTTGCTGGATAGCGGGGATACGAGTTGAACCACCCACGAGGATAACCTCGTCGATATCACTTGTTGACATGCCAGCGTCGCGCAAAGCTTGCTCGCAAGGACGGATAGTAGCCTGGATGAGCTCGTCGCACAATTGCTCGAATTGAGCGCGTGACAGAGTCTTCACAAGGTGCTTGGGCATACCGTCGAGTTGAGTGATGTAAGGCAGGTTAATCTCAGTTGTTGACAGGCTAGAGAGTTCAATCTTAGCCTTCTCGGCAGCTTCCTTAAGGCGTTGGAGAGCCATAGGATCCTTGCGCAGGTCAACACCCTCTTGCTTCTGGAACTCCTCGGCAAGCCAAGTGATAATGCGTTGGTCAAAGTCGTCACCACCCAGGTGAGTGTCACCGTTGGTTGACTTAACCTCAAATACGCCGTCACCGAGCTCAAGGATTGAGATATCAAATGTACCACCACCAAGGTCGAACACAGCAATCTTCTTGTCGCTTGCGTCCTTGTCGAGACCATAAGCAAGAGCTGCTGCTGTAGGCTCGTTAACAATGCGTTGAACCTTAAGACCAGCAATCTCACCAGCCTCCTTAGTTGCCTTACGCTGAGCGTCGTTGAAGTAAGCGGGAACTGTGATTACAGCCTCGTCAACTGATGTACCAAGGTAATCCTCGGCAGTCTTTTTCATCTTTTGGAGAACCATAGCTGAGATCTCTTGGGGAGTATACTGACGTCCACCAATCTCAACACGGGGTTGGTTGTTACCATTGTTGATAACCTTATAAGGCATGCGTTCAACATCCTTAGTCACATGGTCGTAAGTCTCGCCCATAAAACGCTTGATTGAGAACACTGTGCCAGTGGGGTTCATGATAGCCTGACGCTTAGCGGGATCACCCACGATGCGCTCGCCATTATCTTTGAATGCTACTACTGAAGGTGTAGTGTTGCGTCCTTCACTGTTAGGAATAACTACGGGGTTTTTACCCTCAAGTACTGAAACACACGAGTTGGTTGTTCCAAGGTCGATACCAATAATCTTACCCATAATAATAATTTATAGTTTTTGTTTTTAATTTCTATTTTAACTTGCCCATCCCATGATAGGGGTTGCGGGCGATAACACTTGATATTATGCAAATGCCGTGCCATAAACCAAGGCTAAAAAACATGACACAATTGCTGACATGATGGCACAATTGTGACACGGTTTCACGCCACAAGGGCAGAGAGGCAAAGAAAGGCTATTGTACGGGCAGTTTATTGTAAGTTTCGCAAAAGTTTTTATCGAAAAAGGACTGCTATTACGGCAAAAATTAGTAAATTTGCACGTTAATAAAAATATAGAAACTTATTAACTAATTTTATAAACAAACTGAATTATGCAAATTTCACACATTGAACACGTGGGTATAGCTGTAACAAGTCTTGAAGAGGCTATTCCTTTCTACGAGAATTTACTGGGTTTCAAATGCTTCGCTGTTGAAGAGGTAGCAGATCAACATGTAAAGACTGCTTTCTTCAAGGTAGGTCAAACTAAGCTCGAGCTCCTGGAGGCTACAAGCGAAGACAGCGCAATCGCTAAGTTCATCGAGAAGAACGGCGGCCGTGGTGGTATCCAACACATCGCATTCGCAGTTGAGGATGGCGTAGCAAACGCACTGGCAGAGGTTCAAGAGAAAGGTGGTCGCGTAGTAGATCAAGCTCCTCGCAAGGGTGCTGAAGGTCTCAACATCGCATTCCTGCACCCCAAGACAACTTGTGGTACACTGGTAGAACTCTGTGAGGACCCCAACAAATAATTCATCTCGAATACACAACAATCATTAAAAACAAATGAGTACTCAAGTAGAAAAAATACAAGAGCTTATCGCTAAGCGTGAGAAAGCACGCGTTGGTGGTGGTGAAAAGGCTATTGAGAAGCAACACGCAAAGGGCAAATTCACTGCTCGCGAGCGTATCGCAATGTTGCTCGACGAAGGTAGCTTTGAAGAAATGGACATGTTCGTAGAACACCGTTGCACAAACTTCGGCATGGATAAGAAGCACTATCTGGGTGATGGCGTTGTTACCGGTTCAGGTACAATCTGCGGTCGTCTGGTATATGTATTTGCTCAAGACTTCACTGTAAGTGCAGGTTCATTGTCAGAGATGCTTGCAGCAAAGATTTGCAAGGTTATGGATATGGCAATGAAGGTGGGCGCTCCCGTCATCGGTCTTAACGACTCAGGTGGTGCACGCTTGCAAGAGGGTATCAACGCTCTCGCTGGCTATGCCGAGATCTTCCAACGCAACATCATGGCATCGGGTGTAGTTCCCCAGATTTCTGCTATCATGGGTCCGTGTGCAGGTGGTGCTGTTTACTCTCCCGCCCTCACCGACTTCACACTGATGTGCGAAGGCACTTCATACACGTTCCTGACAGGTCCTGGCCCAGTTAAGGCTGTGCTTGGCGAGGTTGTAACACAAGAGCAACTCGGTGGTGCAACTGTTCACGCTACCAAGTCAGGTGTTACTCACTTCACTGCTGCTAACGAGGAAGAGGCAATCGCTCTCATCAAGAAGCTCTTCAGCTACATTCCTCAGAACAATCTCGAGAA
>JAGHTV010000242.1 GCA_018065165.1 Candidatus Sodaliphilus fimicaballi
GCATATGGTAGCCCCAGGTGCTGTATACATCTCATTCCAAACCGAGTTGGGTACACTTTATTCTCTCGATGAATTGGAGCGATTGAGCGTTGTGTGCAAGCAGTATGGTATTCCGCTGTATATTGACGGTGCCCGCCTGGGACACGGCCTGGCTGCATCGCCCGATGTTACAATGCCCGACATTGCCCGTCTGTGTGATATCTTCTATATAGGTGGTACCAAGATGGGAGCACTTATGGGTGAGGCTGTTGTTTGCACTAATGACAAGCTGTTGCCACGATTCTTCTCACTGATGAAAGCCCATGGCGCGGTACTGGCCAAGGGGCGTCTGTTGGGAATGCAGTTTGAGGCATTCTTTAAGGATGGATTGTATGAACGCATAGGTAAACATACTGTAACTCTTGCGTTGGGATTGCGTAAGGCTCTTGAAGACAAAGGCTTTAAGCCGTTTATTGACTCGCCTACTAATCAACAGTTCTTTACCTTGCCCAACGAGGTAATCGACCGCTTGATGCAAGCGGCAACATTTGAGTATTGGGGACCGCGTGGTGTAACAGAGTCAAAGGTCCGCTTCGTCACCTCATGGGAAACCACCGAGGCCGACATCACCACCCTAAAAGAATTACTATAATTTATCTAGAATTAATGAACCTGTTGAATAATATAGAAGAAACATTTCCCATTGCTCTTTATATATCGGAAGATGGAAGTACAAAGTTGAATGTTCAATTACAGGAAGATACAGTGTGGCTTTCTGTAAAACAAATGTCGTCGCTTTTTGCAAAAGAAGAGTCAAATATACGTAGACATGTAAATAATGTGTTTAAAGAAGGGGAATTAGAACGAGAAAGCAACGTGCATTTTTTACACGTTCCTATATCAGATAAGCCTGTACCTTTTTATTCTTTGGATGTCATTATTAGTATTGGATATCGCGTAAAAAGTAAACAAGGTGTTCATTTTCGCAAATGGGCAACATCAACTCTTAAACAATATCTTTTAAAAGGTTATATTGTAGATCAAAATCGATTAGACCATTATAACGAATTAAAAGATGTAATTAGATTGATGGCTCGCACGTATAAGTTGCAAGAGGAGTTGTCGAGCGATGAGGCAGAGGGAATGGTTAGTGTGATTGGAGACTATGTTTATGCTCTTGACACTCTTGATCATTACGATTATCAAGACCTTACGATAGATAAAACCACGCGAGAGGAACCGTTCCATGCGACCTATGAGAATGCTATGGCGTCAATTAATCGCTTGAAAAAGCGTTTTGGTGGTAGCGCCTTGTTTGCCAACGAAAAAGATGACTCGTTTAAGAGTTCTATTGGACAGATATATCAAACATTTGGTGGGGAAGACCTCTATCCTAGCGTTGAGGAAAAGGCCGCTATGCTGCTATACCTCGTAGTCAAGAATCACTCGTTCAGTGATGGTAATAAACGCATTGCTGCTATGCTGTTCTTGTGGTTTATGGAGAATAATAAAGTGCTCTATTCGGCTGATGGACACAAGCGTATTGCCGACAATACCCTTGTGGCTATCACATTGATGATTGCCGAGAGCCGCCCCGAAGAGAAAGAGATTATTGTAAAGGTTGTGGTTAACCTAATCAATCAAAACAATCAATGATGGAACCTATTTTGAATGAACACAATAAGGATGAGCATCGTCCGTCGCACACAGCTGAGCACTTGCTCAACCAAACGATGGTAAGGATGTTTGGGTGCGAACGCTCACGCAATGCTCATATCGAACGCAAAAAGAGCAAGATCAATTATAACTTGCCCCAATGTCCTACAGCCGAGCAAATTGCCGAGGTTGAGGCAACGATGAATCGCCTGATTGCTGAAAACTTGCTTGTTACCTACGAGTTTGTGACTCGCGATACCATTCCTGCAGGCGTAGTGCTCGACAAGTTGCCCGAGGATGCAAGTGAGACGCTGCGCATCGTTCGCATTGGCGACTATGACGTGTGTGCGTGTATAGGTAATCATGTAAATTCAACTGGCGAAATAGGTAATTTCAAGATTACCAGTACCAGTTACAATGAAGGGTCATTCCGTATTGTCTTCAAGGTTAACCAGTGATAGATCTGCTTGAATTCTTCCGTTGAAACCGATGTTTTAAATGATTGAAATAACAAAACAGATACAACTAGAGAACCTGATAAAGCAGTGGGGATTTATGCCGTTTTTCAAAAATGGCATAGAGGGTTTCTCTATACAGGAAATCACTCCTCCCGAGTTGCTGTTTGGTGACGACTTTGAGAATGGACCTTGGCAATGGAAGGGCCCCATTATAGCTAATTGGGAGAGCGCCTATGGCAAGTTCTTTGCCAAGAAAGCCGGATATGTGAGTCTGGAATGGTTGCCCGACTTTATGAACTGGCGTCGCTCGCTGTTGCCTCTAGAGGCCTTTGATGCCGATGCTCGCCGCATTCATGAGGTGCTTGTAGAGTATGAATCGATGTTGTCTAAGCAACTCAAGGTTGAAAGTGGTTTTACCTTGAGCCGTCGCAAGAAGATTTTTAATCCCAACGACCCAACAGAACCCATAATTAATAAGCATAACGGAACCACATTTGATGCCATAATTGCCCAGTTGCAAATGGGTACCCATGTGTGTATTGCCGACTTTGAGTATCAGGTGTCACGCACTGGCGAGACCTATGGTTGGGGCGTTGCCCGATACTGCACGCCCGAGGCCATGTACCCCGACTTGTTTCCCATTAGGGACAGGGTTGAAGGCCGTTCTCCCAATGAGTCGCGAGAGCGAATCATTGAACGGGTAGCTCAACTGTTTCCCAGTGCAACAAGAAAACAAATTGAAAAACTAATATGATGAGACGACATGATCGTGAGATGAATGCCCATTGGGCACTTGAAGTGTTTGACCGTGCACCTTTTGTCACGGTAAGTATGACCGATGGTACAACTCCCTATGCAGTGCCATTGTCACTGGTGCGCGATGGTGAAGATACATTTTATTTCCATTGCGCAAAGGAGGGCAAAAAGCTCGATTTAATCGCTGAAAATTCAGCAGTATATCTTAGTGCTGTTGCTAAGTGCAAACCTGTCATGGGGCCAAAAGACAACAATTTTACCATGGAGTTTGCGTCGGCTACGGCAGAGGGTAAGGCTGAGCTTGTAACCGATGACGAAGAACGAGTGCATGCCATGAGACTGATATGTGAGCGATTCTTGCCTCAACACATGGACGCCTTTGACCAGGCCATAGAGCGTAGTCTGGGGCGTACAGCCGTTGTGCGCATTACTCTTGCCAGACCTGCTGTGGGCAAACGCAAGCAGTATGATGCCAATGGCGACGAAATGAAAAACCAGCGCATGGAGTAGCGCTGGTTAAATGTTTCTATGCGATTTTATCGGTGTTTTTCCGTCATTTTAGTTTGAGGTAATCTTGTAACCGCCAAACTGGCTTTCTCGTACCTTATAAGTGCGTAAACCATACTTGCTGGTGTAGGCACGACCGCTAATGGGACCGCCACCACCTGTGAGTACATTATAGTGAGAGCCGCACTTTGAGCATACGGCCTCGAGAGTCGACGCGTCGATGCCCACGATGACCGATGGTGTGTTCTCGACTGGGCAGGCGGCATCGTAGGCAAGGGGAGCATAGTTGCCACTCAAGCCGTCAAGACCCATTATCAAAATCACGCCACCATATCCGGTGTAAGTGTTGACATTGTAAGGGAAATTAGATGGCTGGTGAGTGGGACGAGAAAAGTAGCGATAGTCTCCCACGCCCGATACTCCATAGGTTGCCCATTGGGCATAGTTGCCCAGGTCGATGCTAACGATGTAGCTGGGTACCTCGTTATTGTTTATTCTATCGCAGCTGCTGTTGATGATAGCAACAAGCGCTATGATTGCAAAAAAATACTTCTTCATATTATTGATAACGATAAAATGCATGGTTTTATTTTAGCAAGTTGCACAGATGTTCATAAAAATGATGTAACTTTGTGTCTCCAAAGTAAGAATTGAGTAGTATGGAACCTTTATTTAGCATCATAACTGTAACCTGGAACGCTGCCGAGGTGATTGCCCCCACATTGAGCAGTGTTGCCGAGCAGTCATTTATCGATTATGAGTATTTAGTCATTGATGGAGCATCGACCGACGATACCCTTGAACTTGTGCGTCAGGCTAATATCCTCAACACTCGCATTTTCAGCGAGCCCGACCGTGGTTTGTATGATGCGATGAATAAGGCCATTGACCGTGCTATGGGCCGTTACCTGATTTTTCTCAATGCGGGCGACTCGTTTGCATCGGCATCAACACTGGCGCAGATAGCCCCCTTTGCTAGTGATAGTCCGGGTGTAATCTATGGCCAAACCCAGCTTGTCGACGCTACTCGTCGTGTTGTGGGAGCGCGTCATCTCACTGCTCCTAGGGTTCTTACTGCCGACAGTTTCAAGCAAGGTATGCTTGTGTGCCACCAGGCGTTTATTGCACGCCGCGACTTGGTGCCTAAGTATGATATGGCTTATCGTTATAGTGCCGATTATGATTGGTGCATAAAGGTGCTCATGAAGTCAGAGCATAATGCCTACGTGGGTAAAGAACCCATAATCAGTTTCTTGACCGACGGTCTTACCGATCGCCACCATCACGACTCGCTCAAGGAGAGATTTGCCATTATGTGCAAGTATTATGGAACGCTACCCACAGTGTGGCGTCATGTCTCGTTTATACCTCGATATGTTGCAAACAAATTGCGTCGTCGCATAAAAAAATATTAATGTTGTTCCAAATGTAGGTTTTTGGTTGCATTTATGCGAGAAATTTACTAATTTTGTGTTCCAAATACAAAATGCAGTATAAATTTAGACGAAATGAATTCCAAGGAAATATTAGAACAAAAAGGCTATTGTGTTGTTGAAATCCGCGAAAAGGATATTATCAACCGTCTTATCTCTACTAAGTACACTTTTGTCGCTCTCATTCTTGAAGGTGCAGTTGAGTTTGAGATAAATATGGAAACAATGAAGGCAACAGCTGGTTCACGCGTTACCTTCCCTCACGTTTCAATGCTCAAGACAATCTCGATGACCGATGATTTTCATGCCATTATACTTGTTGTCGACGACAAGTTCGCTTTTGAGTCAACGGTGGGCATTGAATCGGGAATGATACAATCGCTGTTTAATACGCCTGTCGAAAAGGTCTCTAACCAGCAAGAGTGGGATATGCTCATCAACTTAGTTGATGGTCTTAAAAAGTTCCAGCATTTTGCAGCACCTTCTCACTCGGTTGAGATAAGTGGTGCCCTGTTCCGCAATCTCATTCTCATAATGTGCGAGTTCCAGGAGAGCACTGTTACTGGCAAGCGTTATGGCACTACTTATAGTGTTAGCGATACATACTTCCGTTCGTTTGTCAATATGCTCAACGATCATGTAAAGACCGAGCATGAGGTAGCTTTCTATGCATCCGAACTTAAGATCACCTCTAAATACCTAGGTGAGATATGCAAGCGTAAGTCGGGTCGTAAGGCCAAGGAGATTATCTCGGCAGTACTCGTTGCACAGCTCAAGCGTGAAATTGCCCTCAGCGGCAAGTCGCTTAAAATCATTGCGTTTGAATTTGGATTTGCCGACCAGTCAAGTCTGGGCAAGTTCTTCCGCAAGATGACCGGCATCTCTCCTCGTTCGTTCAAGAGTCAAGGTATGGGACAGGAGAAAACTATAGCTCAGTAAGTTATGAACCCAAACAAATCTTTATTCCTTTATATCATACTAGGATTGCTGGCAGCACTTGCACCAGTTATCAATAATATGTACTCGCCAGCGATGCCATCGATGGTCGATTTCTTTGGCGTCTCTGAGTCGATGGTACAGGGCGGACTGATGATGGGCATGCTGGGCCTTGCCGTGGGCCAACTGGTCTTTGGTCCCCTGAGCGACAGGGTGGGGCGTCGTCGTCCGTTGCTTGTCTCGATGGTCTTGTTCATCATTTCCACGGTGTGCATCTTGCCGGTTACCGACGCTAGCGTGTTTGTCGTATTGCGTTTTGTTCAGGGTTTCTCTGCTGCGGGAGGCATTGTGATTTCTCGCTCGGTGGCATCTGATTCGTTTACCGATCGTGACCTGCTCAAGGCATTTGCAGTAATCAACATCGTCAAAGGCGTTGCTCCCATTGTAACCCCCATTTTAGGAGGTACGGCTGTGACGATTGCTGGCTGGCACGGTGTGTTTGCTACGATGCTGATTATCGGTTTGATTCTCGCTGTTGGGTGCGTTATGCTCAAGGAGTCATTGCCTGTAGAAATGCGGACTAATCGGAGTTTTTTGGCAACTTTCAGGCTTTTTGGCACTGTATTGTGCAATCGTCGCTATGTGAGTATGCTCCTGCATCAGGCGGCTGCGTTGGCATTGCTATTTGGCAATATTGCAGCATCGGCGTTTATCGCTCACCATTATGGTGTCAACTCACAGTTGCATGGCATCGCTCTTGCTATTAATGGTATTTTCATAGGCATAGGTGCCGGTATGGCGGCCAAGTTGCCCACAGCCTTGCGTGGTGTGAAAGTCAGTTGCATTGGCATGGTTGCTGCTAGCCTGATAGTGGGTGTTACATTGTGCTTTGAGCTTGGCTTCATTGCCTATGAAGTAGCTGTGTGTGTAATGCTTCTGTTTATGGGCATAACTCTCACATCGTCGACAAGCGTTGCCCTCGATAGTGCTCGCGAGTATTCGGGTACGGCATCGGCATTGTTTGGCGCTGCGGGATTCCTCGTTGGTGGAGCAATATCGCCCATCGTGAGCCTAGGCAACATGCTCTATAGCACTTCGATGGTGTTTGTTGCGGGGGCAGTGTTGGCAACTGCATTTGCAATGCTTTATCCTCGCTCAAAGTAAAAAGTAACAGAATAGTGTAAAAATAGAAAAAGCTTATTGAAGTACGGGTACCAGGTAGCGTGCGAGCAGATAGCCACCGGCAACGAGCCAGATGTAAATGCCACCAGCCAGATAGAAAGGCTTAGCGCCAGCCTGGCGGAACTTGTCGATGCTGGTGTCGGCACCCAGAGCAGTCATTGCCATTGTGAGGCAGAAGGAGTCGAACAGCTCTACCCACGAGCCCTTAGCATATATCCAAGGAGCCATTGAGCCTCCGTCGTACTGTTGCAACAGTGTGTTGAGCACGATTACGAGGATGAAATTGATGGCAAACCATGGAATAGTGATTTTAGTTTTTTTGTCGGTTTTTCCGGTGTTTTTACTGCGCAGACACAAAGCCATGATGATGAGAACAGGAGCAAGCATTATCACGCGTATCATCTTAGTGATTGTCGCTGCACCAGCGATGCCTAGAGCATCGGTGGGGTCCATGGCGTTACCTGCACCTGCCACATGGGCAACCTCGTGCAGTGTAGAGCCAGTGTAGATGGCTACCTGTGCATTGTCAAGGGCCGATAGCAATCCTGCACGGTACATAATGGGGTACAGGAACATTGATAGTGTGCCAAAGATGACCACGGTGCTCACTGCGATTGCAGTCTTGTGCGACTCGCACTTGATTACCGGCTCGGCACCCAGCACTGCTGCTGCACCACATATAGCGGCACCTGTCGATGTGATGAGGGCTGTGTCGGCATCCATCTTCATGGCACGTCCCAGCAGTATGCCCAGACCTATGGTGCCACCTAT
>JAGHTV010000448.1 GCA_018065165.1 Candidatus Sodaliphilus fimicaballi
GCACAATATAGTAAAACCCCGTAATGCCCATTGGTACCTCGGTCCAGCTACCATGAACTAGCGTGCTACACACTTCGGCCAGGTGATGTAAACCGTTGGCACGGAATATCATAAACACTGCAGCAAATGTCATAAACACGACAAGGCAGCGTGGCAGGTCGCGCCATGTGGCATCTCCACAGGGTTTCTCTTTCTTGAAGAATATGCCAGGCATCATCAGCAGTCCACACACGATGCCCCATAGTACAAATGTCCATGCGGCGCCGTGCCACAATCCCGAAAGGCCGAACACTATCATCACATTGATAGCGGTACGCCTGCGTGAGCAGCGGCTTCCTCCCAGAGGGTAGTACACATAGGTGCGCAGCCAGTCCATGAGAGTGATGTGCCAGCGTTGCCACAGTTCGTGCCATGAGCGTGAGAAGAATGGGTAACGGAAGTTGGCCGACAGCCTTATACCCAACAACTTAGCCGAGCCAATGGCAATGTCGCTATAGCCTGAGAAGTCGGCATATATCTGCATGGCAAATATTATCGCGGCCATTACCATAGTGGTGGCAGACATTGTGTGTGGGTTGTATAGGGTGTAGTCTATTAGGCCGCCCAGAGTGTCGGCGATAACCACTTTCTTGGTAAGTCCCCACAATATTTGTCGCATGCCCACTACGGCAAGGTCATAGTCAAATTGCTTTTCCTTGAGGAATTGCGGCAACAGGTTCTTGGCTCGCTCAATAGGGCCAGCTACCAGTTGCGGAAAGAAGGCGATATACACCATGAAGGCTGTAATGTCGCGAGTGGGCTTGACATCGCCACGCAGGCAGTCGATGGTGTAGCTTATGGCCTGGAATGTGTAGAACGATATGCCCACAGGCAGCACAATGTCGAGCATGGGCCACGATAGCGTGATGCCTAGAGTGTCGCACAATGCCATCGTGCTTTCCCTGAAGAAGTTGAGGTACTTGAATGAGAACAGTATACCCAGGTTTATTGCGATGCTTATGCCGGCCCATGCTTTCTTGTGGCTAGGTCTGGCTTGCATTGCCAGAGCCGAGGCATAGGTTGTCAATGATGTTGCAATGATAAGTCCCAGGAAACGCCAGTCCCACCATCCATAGAACATGTAGCTGGCCGCAAGCAACATGGCATTTTGCCACTTAAGTCGCTTGGCCAGTGCCCAGTATAGCAAGAACACTATGGGCAGGAATAGGGCATATGTCCAGGTATCAAATTGCATTGATTATGCGGGCAATTTCTCGTGCATCGTTTTCTGTAATGGGGGGAGCTATGGGCAGGCTGATAACCTCTCCGGCAAGTTGTTCGGTAACGGGTAGAGGACCGTGTTTCAGGTCGCTGTAGCATGGTTGCATGTGGGGAGGTGTGGCGTAGTGTATGTCGGTCATTACACCATGTTCTTCAAGTTGCTTGCGCATCTCGTCACGGCTGCCTTCCACCACTCTTATCACATACTGGTGCCATACCTGGCGCATGCCGTCAAAGCGGTTAGGGGTGACGATGCGAGGATTGCTTATCGTCTCGTTGTAAACCTGCGCAATAGCGTCGCGGCGAGCGTTTTCCTCGTCTAGGTGACGCAGTTTCACGCGCAGCATGGCCGCCTGTATCTCGTCGATGCGGCAGTTGAGGCCGCAATATATGTTGTGATAGCGACGGTCGCTGCCATAGCTGGCCAGTGCACGCACTGTCTTGGCCAGTTCGTCATCACTGGTAACAACTGCACCTGCATCGCCTAGAGCACCCAAATTCTTGGTGGGATAGAAGCTGATGCCTGCTGCGTGTCCCAGTCCACCGGTTACGCGGGTGCCGTTAAGTCCTTCGGTAGCAGCTAGTGCTCCTATTGCCTGAGCATTGTCCTCGATGACGAGCAAGCCATGTTCATGGGCCTGTTGCACCAGTTTGTCGTCCCAGCATGGTGTACCATATAGGTGAACGGGCATCACGGCCTTCACTTCGTTGTCGATGAGACGCTCCACCTCGTTGCTGTCAAGGTTCATTGTCGTGGTGCTGGGGTCGCACAGTATGGGAACGAGCCCATTGTCGCTTATTGCGAGAACCGATGCAACAAATGTGTTGCCCGGCACAATCACCTTGTCGCCCGTTTTCAGCTTACCCATCTCGATGTAGGCACGCAGTATAAGTCGCAATGCGTCAAGGCCGTTGCTCACTGCTATGCAGTGCTTTGCCTGGCACAACGAGGCAATCTCTTGCTCAAGAGCATCGGTGTGCTTGCCGTGCAGATACCAGCCCGAGTCAATTACGCCTATGGCAGCCTGTTTCAGTTCGTCCTCATAGGGCAGGTTTGCCTGCTTGAGGTTAAGAAATGGGTAAGTCTTGTTCATCGTTTGTCTTTAGTTAGTTCAAGGAAGTCGCTGTACTCACGCACATAGTCGCCCTCGTCATAGTGCTCGCTGGCAAGTACCATGCACACTGCACCCGAGGTGAAGTTGTTGAGCACACGCCATATGCCCGGCCTGATGATAAGTCCTTGATAAGGACGGTTTAGCGTAACCGTGCGCTGCTTGCAACCATCTTCAATGATGACATCAAAGCAGCCGCTCAACGCTACAACCAGCTGATATAGCTCGCGATGTGCGTGACCGCCACGCTCACTGCCGCTGGGTATGTCATACAGGTAGTAAGTGCGCTTTATCTTGAACGGTATGGGATCATTATCCTCCACCACAGTCAGGTTGCCATTGGCATGGTGATGCCGTGGCAGCTCAATGACGCAGCAGTTGTCCACGCTCGATGTGATGAAGTTTTTATTGTTCATTTTTCAGTATTTTAAACTCGTCAAAATCCTCGATATAGTCGGCGGGGTCATATTTCTCGCTCGAGAGGACATATACAACCGAGTTGGTTGAGAAGTTATCAATCTTGCGCCAGGTCATGTGTGGCACATACAGGCCATAGTAGGCGCGATCCATGTGGAAGCGTTGCTCGCCTGTACCGTCGTCGAGCACCACATCAAAGCTGCCGCTCATGGCTATGATGAACTCGTCCTGGCAGCGAAAGGCGTGACCATCGCGATACATATCGCCTGGTACATCATAAATCCAGTAGGCTCGTTTGATGTCAAACGGCACTTGATCTTCGCCTTCAACAATCGACAAGTTTCCGCGTGGGTCGCTTATCTTGGGCAGATGTATGATATGTGGCTTATTGAATTCCATTCTCGGCAAGCTTCAGTAAGTACTGACCATAGTGGTTCTTTATCATTGGCTCTGCCAAAGCCTTGAGTTGCTCGGCTGTAATCCAACCCTTGCGGAACGAAATTTCTTCAAGGGCAGCCACTTGCACACCCTGCATTGTCTCGATGGTGCGTATGAAGTTGGATGCCTCAAGCATGCTCTCGGCTGTGCCGGTATCGAGCCAGGCAAAACCACGGCCCAGCGCTTGCACTCGCACGCGGTCTTCGTTCAGGAACTCTTGGTTGACGGTTGTAATCTCCAGCTCGCCGCGAGCCGATGGCTTGATGGTCTCGGCTACCTTGACCACATCGTTGGGGTAGAAGTACAGGCCTGTAACAGCATAGTGTGACATAGGCTTGGCTGGCTTCTCCTCGATGCTGGTAGCCTTGCCGTCCTCATCAAAAGCAACAACGCCAAATCGCTCGGGATCCTTCACCTTGTAGGCAAAGAGGGTAGCACAGTTCTGCTCCTCGGTAATCTTCACGGCATCCATGAGCATACCGGTAAATCGCTGTCCATAGAAGATATTGTCGCCCAGAACGAGGCACACACTATCGTTGCCAATAAACTCCTTGCCTATGATGAATGCCTGCGCCAGTCCCTCGGGGCGAGGCTGAACGGCATATGAGAACTTCACTCCCAGCTCCTCTCCTGTACCCAGCAGTCGTTCAAACTGTGGCAGGTCGTGAGGTGTTGAGATGATGAGAATCTCGCGTATGCCAGCAAGCATAAGCACCGAGATGGGGTAGAACACCATCGGTTTGTCGTAGATGGGAATAAGTTGCTTACTTATGCCTTTAGTTGCTGGGTACAAGCGTGTTCCTGATCCGCCTGCAAGTACTATACCTTTCATAATTTTATATTTTTAGAACGCTTCGCTATAAGGACGCTCGCTGTCGCTTCGCTATAAGGACGCTTCGCTTTAAGAGCTCTTCGCCTCTTATAGACACGCAAGTGCCGTTCTTAAAGGAGCCTTGCTCCGTCCTTATAGGGCGTCAGCCCGTTCTTTATTTATCTCTTATCGTACATTTGTTCGTAATACTGCTGGTAGTCGCCGCTGGTCACATTCTCAACCCAAGAGCGATTGTCCAGGTTCCAACGAACGGTTTTCTCAATTCCCACGCTGAACGGAGTCTCGGGATACCAACCCAGCTCGCGTGCAATCTTCGATGGATCAATGGCGTAGCGCATGTCGTGACCGGGACGGTCGGTAACAAACTCAATCAGTCCGTCATTGATGTCCTCCACCTTGCAAGTGAGCAGTTTTTGATATTCGGGCTCCTCGTGCATGATGCGGGCTATTATGGCAATAACTTGCTTAACGATGTTGATGTTGCTCTCCTCGTTGAAGCCGCCTATGTTGTAAACCTCGCCCAACTTGCCCTCGCGCAACACCATGTCAATGCCCTTACAGTGGTCCTCTACATAGAGCCAGTCGCGCACATTCTCGCCCTTGCCATATACGGGTAACTTCTTGCCTTGTAAGATGTTGTTGATGATGAGCGGTATAAGCTTCTCAGGGAAATGGTAGGGGCCGTAGTTGTTGCTGCAACGGGTTATGTTGATGGGCATGCCATAGGTCTCGGCATAGGCCATAGTGATGAGGTCGGCACTGGTCCTTGACGCCGAGTAGGGCGAGCGTGGAGCCAGAGGAGTCTCCTCGGTGAAGTATTTTTCGCCGTAGGTCTTCATGTCCTTACGGCCTTCAACCACACTCTTGATGTCGTCGGTAACCACAAGGTCGTGGGCCTCGTCATAGTCCTTTGCCAGCGAACCGTAAACCTCATCGGTAGAGATTTGCAGGTATTTCTTGCCTTCGTTGTACTGGTTGTGGCCCTGAGCGTCCTTGCCTGTGAACCACGCCTTGCGAGCACAATCGAGCATGTTTTGTGTGCCCAGTATGTTGGTCTCAAGGAACAAGCGAGGATTGGTGATGCTGCGGTCTACATGGCTCTCGGCAGCAAAGTTTACGATGTAGTCAACATCGTTGTCCTCAAGTATCTTTTCAACGAGCGAGCGATCGCTGATGTCGCCACGAATGAATGTGACATTGCCAAGTTTCAGCTCCTCGTCAAGCGTAGCAAGGTTGCCAGCATAGGTAAGCACATCAAGCACAATGACTTTGATGTCATTGCCCCATTTCTTGAGGATATATTTTACATAGTTTGAGCCTATAAATCCAGCGGCTCCAGTGACGAGATAAGTCTTCATATCGTTTTTACACTGTTATTCAACCTACAAAGTTACAATTTATTCAACTTAATCGCAATGCAAATGCTAATTTTTCTCACATAATAGATAAGAAAAAAGACGCAAGACCTCGTTGGGAGGTTTTGCGTCCGTTATCTAGTGTAAAGAGTGAGACTGTGATTACTTCTTGTGACCAGCCTTTGCTGCCTTGCAATCAGCCTTGATCTCCTTCTTTACTTCTTTCTTTACAGCCTTGCATTCTGCTTTCACAGCCTTACATTCTGTCTTTACAGCTTTGCACTCTGCCTTCACGCATTCTTTAACTTCTTTGCACTTAGCCTTAGCCTCTTTGCATTCTGCCTTAACGCATTTCTTTGCCTGTTTGCATTCAGCCTTCTTTTCGCAAACCTTTGTTCCACACTCGGCTTTGCCACATTCTTTCTTTTCAGTGCATTTTTGCTGCTTGTCGCAGTCATGTTTCTTTACGCATTCAGTCTTGGCAACACATTTCTTTGCCTTGTCACATTGTTGTGCTACAGCAACGTTTGCACAAGCAAACAGTGCTACGATACACATTGCGATTAATTTCTTCATAATATAAGCGTTTAAAAATTAGTAATCGTCGGTTATCTATACTGCAAAGTTAATGGTTTTAGTAATATGCTCAAAGTTAATTATGTTTTTTTTGACATATTTACTCTTGTCAAGTTTGTGTTTTAGGCCTCCTGCAGGGAGAGCGGTAGAGCTTCGCCCCATTGTTTTTTCCCCGCACTGCACTCGCAAGCTCGCTTGTATGGGGTTACTAACATAGCGACAAGCTGCCCTCCGGGCAAGTCTGAAATTACAATAACATATCTTGTACCGATATCTACAACAGTCAGCTAGCTTAGCTTGATTATCAATATAGCGACAAGCGCTATGTGTATTGCCCTCCGGGCAAGTCTAAAAAAAAGTCGGAGACGTTATTACTTGAGTAACCCCAGGTTGGGAGCATTATGCGACCTACCTGGGGAATGAATGCAAACAATATGTGTACGTCGAAGACGTTCAACATGTCTCTTTGCAATCAGTCAAATGCAACATCTTCGGTAATAAAAAAGCGGGATACCAGCTGGTATCCCGCTTGTATAGCGTTTAATCTAGTAGATTAGTCAACGTTAAGGTTAACACGCTTCAGGTCGGTAGCAACGAGACCCTTGCTTGCATTCTCGAGGAACTGAGCAACAGTTTCCTTGTTCTCGCTAGCCTCGTAAACTTGCTCCATAAGCACGTTCTCCTGGAAGAACTTGCCAAGGCGGCCTTGAGCGATGTTTTGGATCATCTGCTCGGGCATGTTAGCTTCCTTAGCAGCAGCTGTCTCAGCCATGAGCTTCTTAGCCTCTTCAACTTGCTCCTCAGTCATGTAACCCTTCATAACAGCTTCCTTCTGGTGCTCCTCAGTAGCGCAGTAGTAAGCGTTGAA
This sequence comes from Candidatus Sodaliphilus fimicaballi, assembly GCA_018065165.1. GTDB lineage: Bacteria > Bacteroidota > Bacteroidia > Bacteroidales > Muribaculaceae > Sodaliphilus > Sodaliphilus fimicaballi. Next base: position 6,859 of record JAGHTV010000448.1, read on the forward strand.
ACCAGCCTTCTTCAGTGCGTTCTCAACAGCCTTCTTCACCATTTCTGCCTTAGTCTTGTCAACTGCAAGGCGGAGCTCCTCGTCGATAGTCTCTTGAGCGATTTGCTCGCGAGTAGCCTTGAGGGGCTTCATTGAAGCAACCTGCATAGCGATAGCCTTAGCAACCTCAGTGTCAACACTTTCCTGGTTGAATGCTACAGCAGCAGCGAGCATGCCGTTGAAGTGGTTGTAAACAACAGTTGAGGGAGCCTCGAGGCACTCATATGCACCAAGTTCCATCTTCTCACCTGTGATACCACTGAGAGCTGTGATAGCCTCGGGAACAGCCTTACCGTCAACAGTAAGAGCGTTGAGCTCGTCGAGGTTCTTTGCCTTAGCCTCAAGAGCAGCGTCGAGGATAGCCTTTGCAAGAGCAACGAACTTCTCGTTCTTAGCAACGAAGTCGGTT
>JAGHTV010000401.1 GCA_018065165.1 Candidatus Sodaliphilus fimicaballi
ATAGGTCTTTATCTTCTCGTCCTTGATGTTGTAGCCTATCACATACCACACCTGCTTAAAGATCTTTACAAAGTAGGGTCTAATCACGATACCGGTCGAGAGTCCGGCACGAGTGTAGGACTTGTAAGAGAACTTGATGCACAGGTTCTGCTTTAGGGCGTCAACCACGATGGGCAGGTGGTGGCGTGCACTGGGCACACTCTCCACCATGATGCGGCCAGCCACACTCTGCGAGTTTTGCAGCGTGCCGCTTATCGACATTGAGTCGAGCATCCACTCCAGGTGAGTGTTGCCCATCTCGTTGTTGTCCTCGATGTAATACTCGTAGGTCGTCTTGTTGCACACGATGTTGATGTTGAACATTTCCTCGATGCTATTGCGATAGGTCATGAAGGTGCGACGGGCCAGCGGGCGACCGTCGTCCACATCGTTTCGCAGCCACATGTCGCTAATTTGCGACAGCGTGAGGGCCTTGTATCGGCGCAACACATCTACGATCCACAGATATTTGTTTATCAGGTTGCGAGCCATCGCTTACTTCTTGCGCAGTACAACCAAGCCAATCATTGTGAGAGCGGCGTTGAGCAGCAGCAACTCGAAACCGATAGTGTAGTCGCAATAAGCCTTCATTGCCCACTGGATAACCCAGCTGAGGATGGGAGCTGCAACGCACACAAAGGGAACAAACTTGTCGCGTACACTACCCTTGATAAACATGCCATAGACAAAGAGACCCAGGATAGGACCATAGGTGAAGCTTGCCAGAGCATAAACTGCACTGATTGCGTCGTCGCTACTGAGCATGTAGAATACATAAATTACGAGGCCCATGATGGCAGCCATTGTCACATGCACCATCTTGCGGGTCTTGGCGAGTTTCTCGTCCTTGGCGTCCTTGTTGAGGATGTCGACGGTAAACGATGTTGTGAGTGCAGTGAGAGCCGAGCCTGCAGCCGAGTAAGCCGCAGCAACGAGACCTACGGTGAAGAGGATGCCCACAATCACATTCATGCCGCCATCAAATGCTACGAGAGCAAATATCGAGTCGGTCTTGAAGCCCTCGGCCAGAGTGCCGTTGGCATCGAGGATGGGAGCACCGTTGTGCATGAGGCCCTTGCTCTGAACATAGAGGGCGAGGATTGTACCCAGCACGAGGAACAGGCCTACTACAAATATCTGAGTAATACCGCTCACGATGAGACCCTTCTTAGACTCCTTGATGTTCTTGCTGGCCAGGGTGCGCTGCATGAGGTCCTGGTCGAGACCTGTGGTAGCGATAACCATGAATACACCAGCCAGGAACTGCTTCCAGAAGTAAGTACCCTCGGTGGGATTGTCAAAGAAGAAGATGCGCGATGTGTCGCTGTCGGCAATGGCCGAGCACATGCCTGTAAAGTCGAGGTTGAGCGCCTTAGCAACAAAGAAGATGCTGAGCACAACACTGAGGATGAGGCAAGAGCTCTTGAGCGTATCGGTCCAGATGACGGTCTTCACACCGCCCTGCAGTGTGTACAGGAAAATGAGTGCGATGGTAGCAACTACGTTAACGATGAAAGGAATGCCAAAGTAGTCAAACACTAGTGCCTGCAATACAACGCACACTACATAGAAGCGTGCCGCTGCACCCAGAATCTTGCTGATGAAGAAGAACCATGCGCCTGTCTTGTGTGTGTTGCTGCCAAAGCGGTCCTTGAGGTAACCATAGATAGAAACCAGGTTGCTCTTGAAGAACAGAGGCACCAGCACATAAGATATTACGAAGTAACCCACTGCAAAGCCAAACACCATCTGCATGTAGCTGTAGCTCTTGGCAACTACCATGCCGGGAACCGATGCAAATGTCACTCCCGAGATGGGCGCGCCTATCATGGCAATAGCTACGATAAACCACGGAGCCTGACGGCCACCGGTGAGGGCTGCGTCGCTGTCGCTGTTGCGCGATGCAAGCCACGAGATGAGGAATAAGAGACAAAAGTAGCCAACTATGGTGGCTAGTACGATTAATGGAGTACTCATATTATTGGTTGTTGTTTTGTATCGTTATTATCGTGTTTTGTGACGAAGCGTTAGTCTTTATAGATGAGATAGGGAGCACGCTGCTTCTTGAACTTCTCGACATCGGCAGCCCACGAAGCCTTGATTTGTACGGCTGTCTTGCCGTCCATGATCATCTGCTTGATGTCGCTGCGGCCCATGAGCTTGTCAAAGAACTTGGTGAAGAACTCTTCGCCAAGGCCACTTGAGTGGTAAGCGTCGATTACATAGGTAAGGTCGATACCGCCAGCGATGGCGTCTTCCTCGGCCATGTTGTGCAGGTCGGTACCGTAGCACAGTTCGCCCAGGCGGGGAGGAGTCTTAGCACCGGGACGGCTCTCGGGTGTGAACGAGAACTCGTGGTGCTTGATAGCGGGGTGACCATATACCTGGAAGGGCCAGTCGGTACCACGACCTAGGCTCACGGGAGTACCCTCGAAGTAGCAGATAGAGGGGTACAAGTACACGCTGAGCATATTGGGCAGGTTGGGCGACGGAGCGATGGGCAGGCGATAGCGAGTGTGACGAGTGTAGTTGTCACAAGGCACTACGGTGAGGGGCAGAGTCTTGCCGTCCTTGAGCCAGCCTTCGCCCATGGCCATCTTAGCGAGCTCGCCAAGTGTCATACCGTAAACAGTGGGGATGGGCAGGAAGCCTACGCCGCTCTTGAGGCTCATGTCCAGGATGGGACCGTCAACATACATGATGTTGGGGTTGGGGCGGTCAAGTACTATCATTTCTTTGTTGTATATGATGCACGCGTCCATCATGCGGCACATTGTCACATAGTAGGTGTAGTAGCGCAGACCCACATCCTGCAGGTCATAAACGACAACGTCAAAGAGGCTCATGCTTTCCTTGCTGGGCATGGGCAGACCACCGTCGTAAAGCGACTTGATGGGTACGCCGGTCTTCTCGTCGACGCTGCTTGATACATGCTCGCCAGCGTCGGCAGTGCCACGGAAACCGTGCTCGGGAGAGAAGATGGTGACAACGTTGATGCCGTTCTCAATCATGATGTCGAGCACGTGCTTGCCATCGACGGTACCAGTCTGGTTGCTGAGCAGAGCCACGCGTTTGCCCTTGAGCAGGGGCAGATACAACTCGGTGCGAGCAGCACCCACTACAACTTGTTCTTTCTTGTGGTGGTCACAAGTACCTTCACAACCATTGTGGTTGTGTTGAGCACTAATCACGGGTGTAGCCAATGCTACAATAAGGGTCAGTGCGAGAGATTTTAAGATATTCATATTTATACAATTTAGTTTATATTCCAAAGGCAAAGATAGTATAAATTTTACTAAGGACGAAATAACCGCACCTTAAAAACACCATGTGTGTGCGATTTTCTTGCACAACGCCGCCTAGCATGCAATTGGGGTGGGCGTTTCTTCCTGTGTGGGTCTTGTTGAGTGACAAGAAACAAATTAACTTTTGTTAAACATTTGAGGAGTTAAAAAATGAAACAATTTGGGCTTTTGTGTCATATGGGCCATTTTTTTAGATAAATAGGACATTGTGT
>JAGHTV010000279.1 GCA_018065165.1 Candidatus Sodaliphilus fimicaballi
TTTTTTTCTGGGAAGGGGGGCAGCCTTATGGCTGATGGTGGGAAAGCAGGGGTTATTGCTGCGAAGCTTGCTTCAACGGCAATAAAGCATGCTTTGCAACCAGTGGCGCAGCCACGTACCCACATTCCCGGTGTTTTCTTTTCTCCCACCAACAAACAACACATCCCGACGGAAAACCGCTGGACACAGGGGCTGTAATCCCGCAGCTGACGCTACGGGCACTAGCTATAAAATAGAAAGCGAGTGTATGTCGATTGACACACACTCGCTTTTATTGCTTAATTCAAATTAGCCTTTCTTTTGAGCCTTTGCCCAGCTGTCCTTGAGGCCTATTGTGCGGTTGAATACGATGTGCTCGGGAGTACTATCGAGATCAACGCAGAAGTAACCTATGCGCTGGAACTGGAACTTATCCTCGGGCTTAGCAATGCTTGCCAAGTAAGGCTCAATCTTGGCGTGAGTCACCTTGAGTGAGTCGGGATTGAGGAGTTCACGGAAGTCACGCTCGGTCTCGGCTGAAGGATTCTCAACAGCGAAGAGACGGTCGTAGAGGCGAACCTCGGCGTCAACAGCATGCTCTACCGATACCCAGTGCAGCGTGCCCTTAACCTTGCGGTTACCACCCTCGGTTCCACTCAAAGTGTCGGGGTCGTAAGTACAGTGAATCTCGATGATGTTACCCTCGGCGTCCTTAACGCACTCGTCACACATGACGATGTAAGCACCCTTGAGGCGTACCTCCTTGCCAGGAGTCATGCGGAAGAACTTCTTGGGAGCATCCTCCATAAAGTCGTCACGCTCGATGTAAATCTCGCGAGTGAATGGCATCTGGTGCTTGCCGGCGTTCTCCTGCTCGGGATTGTTTTCCATCTCAAGCATCTCAACCTTACCCTCGGGATAGTTAGTGATAACCACCTTAACGGGGTCGAGGACTGCGCTTACGCGGTTAGCATTCTTGTTGAGGTCTTCGCGGATGGCGTGCTCAAGCAGGCTGATGTCGTTGAGAGCCTCGTACTTGGTATAACCAATTGCATCGAGGAAGTTCTTGATAGACTGTGGAGTGAAGCCACGACGACGCAGGCCGCAGATGGTGGGCATGCGAGGATCGTCCCAACCAGCAACGAGGCCTTCCTTAACCAGCTGGAGCAGCTTGCGCTTGCTCATCACTGTGTAAGTGAGGTTGAGGCGGTTGAACTCAATCTGACGGGGGCAATACTCCTCTACCTTGTCGCCAGCGAGCAGCTTAACGAAATACTCGTAAAGAGGACGGTGAGGAACAAACTCGAGTGTGCAGATAGAGTGAGTTACACCCTCGAAGTAGTCGCTCTGACCGTGTGCGAAGTCGTACATGGGATATACCTTCCACTTCTCGCCTGTGCGCCAGTGTGGAGTCTTGATGATGCGATACATGATGGGGTCACGGAAGTGCATATTGCTAGATGCCATGTCAATCTTGGCACGCAGCACGCGGCTACCCTCGTCAAACTCACCCTTGTTCATGCGCTCAAACAGGTCGAGGTTCTCCTCAACGCTACGGTCGCGATAGGGACTGTGAGTACCGGGAACTGTGGGAGTACCCTTTTGCTTTGCAATCTCCTCGCTGGTCTGGTCATCAACATAGGCCATACCTCGCTTGATGAGGTCTATAGCAAAGTCGTACAGTTTCTCAAAATAGTCACTTGCATAGTACAGACGGTCGCCCCAGTCATAACCCAGCCAGTGAATGTCACGCTTGATTGACTCAACATACTCGGTATCCTCCTTTTGAGGGTTGGTGTCGTCAAAACGCAGGTTGCAGGTACCACCCATCATCTCGGCAACGCCAAAGTCCATGCAGATGGCCTTAGCGTGACCAATGTGAAGGTAACCATTGGGTTCGGGTGGGAAACGAGTGTTAAGTCGTCCACCATTCTTACCTGCTGCCAGATCGTCGGCAACCAGTTGCTGAACAAAGTTCAGCTGTTTCTTCTCCTCGGCGGGAGCAACATTTACATTTTCGCTCATAATCTATATTATATATGTGTATTAATTTCTCTCCATTTAACTGATAGTTGACAATGTGCCGTCCTTGCAGTGCATCACAGGTGCTGGGAACTGCTCAATAAGAGCCAAGTTGTGTGTAGCCATTATCACAGCAGTGCCACTTGCAGCAATGTCATGAAGCAACTGCATGATTTGTGCCGATGTCTCCTGGTCGAGATTGCCCGTAGGCTCGTCGGCCAGGATGAGTTGTGGCGAGTTGAGCAAAGCCCTAGCAATGACCACACGCTGCTGCTCGCCTCCCGACAGGCGGTGAGGCATCTCATAAGCCTTGTGTACCAGTCCCACCTGGGTCAATGCCCACTCAATGCGACTGTCGATGTTCTCATTTCCTCGCCATCCTGTAGCCCGCAACACAAACTTGAGGTTGTCGAGCACATTGCGGTCCATGAGCAACTGGAAGTCCTGAAAGACGATGCCCAACTGGCGACGCAATGCCGGTATGTGGCGTTGCTTTATGGTCGTCAAGTCATAGTCTAGAACACTAGCCTGTCCTGCAGCAATGGGAACCTGAGCATAGAGAGTCTTGAGCAAGGTAGACTTGCCACTGCCCACACGGCCTGTGAGGTAGCGGAAATCACCCGGCTGCATATCAAATGTGACACCCTGTAACACGGGTTCGCCAGCACGGTTGATAGTTACATCGTTATATTCAACTATCTTTCTTGTCATATTGTTCCTTAGGCTTGAGGTGTCGTTGCTCAAGAGCCTGTGCAATCTCCTCGATGCGATGCCCCTTGGAAGTAAGGAGCACGATGAGGTGATAGATGAGGTCGCTAGCCTCATAGAGCATGCGACCGTCGGTGCCATTGGTAGCCTCGATAACGGTTTCGACAGCTTCCTCGCCTACCTTTTGCGCCATGCGGTTGACACCACTCTGGAACAGTGATGTGGTGTAGCTGCCCTCGGGCATCTCCTTGAAACGCTTGTCGATGAAGTCTTGCAGTACCGAGAAGAACATCACTCCCCCCTCGTTGCTATCCTCAAAGCAAGTTGCTGCACCTGTGTGGCACACGGGACCAGCAGGAATGGCCTGAATGAGCAGTGTATCGTGGTCGCAATCGTCCTTGATTGATACTACATCAAGAAAGTTTCCACTCTCCTCGCCCTTGGTCCACAACTTGTTGCGAGTGCGGCTCCAGAAGGTAACCTTGCCTGTTTCAACAGTCTTGTCGTAGGCTTCCTGATTCATAAAGCCCAGCATGAGCACATTGCGTGTGCGAGCATCCTGAATGATTGCAGGAACAAGTCCGCCCAATTTGTCAAAATCTAAATTCATATCTAGTTTTATTCTGTTTCTAAGCCAGTTACAATCGCACGGGGATATTGCAGCCGTGCAAGTATCGCTTCAAGTCGTCAATGCGTATCTCGTTGAAGTGAAACACGCTTGCTGCAAGAGCAGCATCGGCACACCCCTCGACAAATGCATCACGAAAGTGCTCCATAGCCCCGCAACCACCCGAAGCGATTACAGGAATCGACAGCACATCGTGCAACTGCTTCAATGCATCGTTGGCAAACCCTTGCTTGACGCCATCGTGGTCCATGCTGGTAAAAAGAATCTCGCCAGCGCCACGGTCCTGTGCCTCGAGGGCCCACTCCACGAGGTGACGCGATGTGGGTTCGTGACCACCCTTGACATAGCAAATCCACTCACCATCGACGCAGCG
>JAGHTV010000146.1 GCA_018065165.1 Candidatus Sodaliphilus fimicaballi
AAACTGAACTTTGCCGTTCAGCAGCTCAACAGCGATCAGGTAACTGCTGGTGCAGGTACCAACTTCGCTAGTTCACTGCAGGGTAAGGTTGCCGGCCTCCAGGTAGGTACCGGTGGTGGTTCGCCCAACTCTTCTACACAAATCATTATCCGTGCGATTTCTTCAATCAACGGTTCTCAGAACAACCAACCTCTCATTATCGTTGACGGTGTTGCCCTCAACAGTGCAAGTGCCGACGCTCTGGGTAACTTCAACCCCAACGACATCGAGAGCATGACAGTGCTCAAGGGTGCTGCTGCATCGGCTCTCTACGGTCAGGAGGCATCAAACGGTGTAATCATGATTACTACCAAGAGCGGTTCTAAGGACGGTAAGATCCAGGTTAATGCATCGGCTAGCGTCGAGATTAGCCAGGCAACCCGCGTTCCCAAGCTGCAGAGCCTCTTCGCTCCCGGTAGCAAGGGTATGTACAAGGAAAATTCAGCCAGCGGTGGTTGGGGTCCCTACATCCAGAAGGACGAGACCATTTACGACAACCTAGGTGGTTTCTTGGGTACAGGTATCCTGCAAAAGTATGACGCTTCAATCTCAGGCGGTACTGAGAAGTTCAACTCTTATGCATCTGTTGCTTACTATGACCACGAGGGTATCGTTCCCAAGGACTATCGCAAGCAGTTCACTGCATTCCTCAAGGGTTCTTACAATCCCTCTAAGCAGGTCAATGTACAGCTCTCTATGAACTTCAACGATCGTGAGTCTCGTGGTTTTGGCAACTCTATGTCAAGCATCTATGCATGGGGTATCAACAAGAACATGAAAGACTATCAGACTCTCGAAGGTCACGTAAACTGGCGTGCTCGCTACGACCACTGGGACGACATGCTCGACATCGAGCGCATAGGTTGCGGTGTTTCTCCCTACTTTGGTCGCTACAACGACAAGTCTCAGACAAACAGTACACACTTCACTGTAACTGGTCAAATCAACTATGAGCCCATTAAGGACCTCGTGTTCACTGGCCGTATGGGTTATGACAAGGGTTTCAGCTCTTATGACTCTTATTCAATTCCACGCCTCTACGATGGTGACTTGCGCGATCCCAAGGATCCCGACATCGTACAAGCCCTGAGCAGCAACCAGAGCATTTACGGTTCTTACAGCTTCCAACCCTCTTCATCACAAACTATCAACATGCAAGGTCTTGTTACCTACAAGAAGACATTTGCTCAAGACTTCACTTTCAACGCCCTCTTTGGTATGGAGTACAAGAAGAGCAAGTCTTGGGAAAGCTCAATCTATGGCGAGCGCTTCATGCTGGGTGGCGACTTCTACAGCTTCATGAACACCAACTTTACCGATGGTGACCTGCTCAAGGCTAACAAGCCCACGCTGTATCACTCATTTGGTGACAAGTATGGTTACTTCGGCGAGCTCCGTTTCGACTATAAGGGTATGGCTCAGTTGTCAGCAACTTATCGTCACGACGGTTCTTCACGCTTCAAGCAAGCACCCGAGACTTCTTACGACTATCCCTCAATCACCGGTGGTGTAATCTTCAGCGAGCTCTTCCACCTGCAGAACAAGTGGTTCAGCTATGGTAAGATTCGCGGTAACTGGGCTAAGGTAGGTAAGGACGGGCCTGGATTCATTTTCGCCGATACTTATAAGCAATGGGTAACCTTCCCCGATGGTGGTTACGGTGTTGACCCCACAATTGGTCGTGCTTATGACCTCCACCCCGAGATGACTTCAACATGGGAGATTGGTGCTGACCTGCGCTTCTTCAATAGCCGCACTCGTCTTGACCTGGCTTACTACTCAACATCGGTTGATAACCAAATCGTAACAGTGCGTGTATCTCCCGCATCAGGTATGATTCTCCAAACTCGTAACGAGGGTTGTATCGAGAACCGTGGTGTTGAGGCAACTCTTAACCAAGACATCATCAAGACTAACGACTTTGACTGGACAGCTACAGTTAACTTCTCACTTAACCGTGGTCGCGTGCTCAACCTGCCCGACGGTATCATTGAACTCCAGGGAACACAGTACGGCGACATTTTCCCCGTAGGTCGCCTCAATGGTTCTACTACTGGTGTATCGGGTAAGGACTACAGCCGCGATCCCGAGGGTAACGTGATTTGCGACGCTAATGGTTATCCCATCATCGACTCGGCAAAGGGTATCTACATTGGTAACCGCGAGCCCAAGTTCCTGCTTGGTTTCGGCTCAATGTTCCGCTACAAGAATGCTACACTGTCATTCCTCATCGACTCACGTCTGGGTGGCGACGTTGTTAACGTTACAGGCCGTAGCCTCATCGGTAACGGTATGAACCACCTCTATGACAAGTATCGCAACCGCGAGATCATCTTCAACGGCGTTCAGGCTGTTGCTAACGAGGATGGCACTACTTCATATGTTAAGAACACTACTCCCGTTGTACTCGACTACAACTTCGTTAACAAGTACTTCTATTCAGTATCTTCTAACTTCATCGAGGACGGTTCTTACATCCGCTTGAGTTATGTAACTCTTAACTACGACTTCACACCTTTCTTCAAGAGCACTTGGGCCGTGAAGGGACTCAACCTTACACTGACTGGTCGCAACCTGTTCCTGCTCACTAAGTACACAGGTAATGATCCTTCAGTTTTGGCAGCAGTTTCAGGTGGTACTGGTGGTATGGGTAACGACAATTACAATGTGCCCTGCACACGCAGCTTCAACGTTACTCTTAAAGCAACATTCTAAAAGGACTTTATTATGATTAAGATAATATTTTTAGCACGGCTTTTATTGGTGAGCTTGCTCTCGGTAAGCTGCGAGGATAAGTTGAGCGAAAATGTCAACCCCGATAGGGCACACTCTATCGATGCTAAGGTGGGACTTCCCGTGCTGGTGTTCTACTCAAGCCAGGTAGTGTATGACCACACTGAGTATTATGCTTACCTCTCACAGATGTTCACTACAGGTTCTAAGACCCTCATGAGCTCGGGTTACTCTTACAAGAGCGAGTGGGAGATGCTTACAATGAACCGTCACCCGATGTGGCGCCGCCACTTCTATGATATTGGTAAGAATGCGGTTAACCTCGTGGCTAACTCACAGGCTATCAATTCACCCAACTATGAGCTCATCGCGCGTACAATTAAGTTGATGTCAACTCAGTTGACTACCGACGCCTTTGGCGACATGCCTCAGAGCCAGGCTTACTTGAGCAACGCTCCTGCCTACGACACTCAGGCATCAATCTACAAGTGGATGCTCGACGAGGCCGACGAACTCATTAAGATGTATGAAGATCCCGCAATCACTCAATGCGAGACTAACCAGACTATCACTTTCAAGGAAGACCGCGTTTACGGTGGCGACCTCGAGAAGTGGAAAGGCCTCGTATATGCAGTCAAGGCACGCTTGCTGCTGCGCAACATCCCCAACGTTGATGTGAGCCACGCAACTTGCCAGAAGATTGTCGCTGCTGCCGACGCTGCCATCAGCCAGTGGCGTAAGGGTGACCTTATGTACGGCGCATGGTTTGGTAACGAGCCCCGTTACAACTATGATGGTGGTACAGGCGAGCAAAACGCAGTATGGAGCATTGCACAGCCAGTTATCAACTCTTGGGAGTCACGTGCCAACAAGCTTGGCGATGCTATCCCCAGCAAGTTCTTCATGGTTGACCTCCTGGGTGTTCACAATCCCGGCAACGAGATTCAGTGCGGTCTTGCCGACAGCCGTATGGGTTATGCCAACGACCCCCGCGCTTCGCTCCTCATGATTGCACGCACAGGTCCCCAGACTGCCTCTAACGTAACCGCTACTCAGGTTAAGCTCCGCTTCCTCGAGAACAACATCGGTATGGGTACTTCGTTCAAGGGTGTTAACTATCCTAACCTCTACATGGGTGCCTACGCTGGTGCAAGCAACTGCTACAATCCCATCTTCACAATGGAAGAGCTCTACTTCATCAAGGCTGAGGCTCTCTACTGGATGGGCGACAAGGCCGGCGCATGTGCTCTGGCCAAGGAAGCCAGCGAGCAGAACATCAAC
>JAGHTV010000398.1 GCA_018065165.1 Candidatus Sodaliphilus fimicaballi
TGGAAACTGAGGAACAAACCCTCGTGGGCACGATCCTCGGGCGACAGTGCGAGCAAATCCTTGCCACAGAATGTCACCTCACCGCCAGTCACCGTAAACGCAGGATGACCTGTTAGTACCGAGCTAAGGGTACTCTTGCCCGAACCGTTGGGACCCATAATGGCATGAACCTCACCCGGACGAATAGTGAGATTAACACCCTTCAATATTTCCTTGCCTTCGATCGAGGCATGTAAATCTTTTATCTTAAGCATATATCTTTATTTTGTCACTTTCTGTTTATTGCTTTGTCTGTTCTTTTTAGACATAAGAACAAAAGTTATTATTATTTTTAAGAACAAACGATTCTTTGCGTTGTCTTGTATATTCTAAACTTTCGCCTTATTTCTATTTTTGCATCATTGCCATAATTTAAAATTAAGCCATGATCAATTCCCGTTGCAGTTAAATAATTAACAAGTTGAGATTCATGAGATACATTTATGTTCTGTACTGCTTTAAGTTCAAGAATCACACAATTTTCAACTACAATATCGGCCACATATTTTCCTACAACTATCCCTTTATAAAAGACATCTAGTTCCTTTTGAGATTCAGCTTTAATTCCTTGTTGTTTCAGCTCATAAACCAGTGCATTTTCGTATACCTTTTCTAGATACCCGGGAGCTAATGCTTTACGTACTGTCATTGCACAGTCAATGATTTTACTAATTAAAGCTTCAATATCCATCATCAAACCTTTTGTTCGTTAAACTATAAAAAACTTTTGTTCTTCTGTCTAAAAAGAATCGTCGTTGGAAGTTGGTTGGGCGTTAGCCTATTGAGCCCTCGAGGGAGACGCTGAGCAATTTCTGTGCTTCGACGGCGAACTCCATAGGCAACTTGGCCATCACTTCCTTGGCATAACCGTTGACGATGAGGCCTACGGCGTCCTCGGTGCTGATGCCGCGCTGGTTGCAGTAGAATATCTGGTCCTCGTTGATCTTGCTCGTTGTCGCTTCGTGCTCAACTACCGACGAGTCGTTACCCACTTCAATCACGGGGAAGGTGTGGGCTCCGCTAGTGTCGCTAAGCAACAGACTGTCGCACTGCGTGTAGTTGCGGCAACCGGTAGCATTAGGCGCCACCTTGACCATACCACGATAGCTGTTCTGGCTGTGACCAGCGCTGATGCCCTTGCTCACAATTGTACTGCTTGAGTTCTTGCCCAGGTGTATCATCTTGGTGCCGGTGTCGGCCTGCTGATAGTTGCGTGTGAGTGCTACGCTGTAGAACTCGCCCACGCTATTGTCGCCCTTGAGAATGCAGCTGGGATACTTCCAAGTGATGGCGCTACCAGTCTCTACCTGAGTCCACGACAGCTTGCTGTGGTCGCCACGGCACAGGCCGCGCTTGGTCACTAAGTTGTAGATGCCGCCGTTGCCGTCCTTGTCGCCGGGATACCAGTTCTGCACGGTTCTGTATTTCACCTCGGCACGGTCCTCGACGATGATCTCCACGATGGCTGCGTGCAGCTGGTTCTCGTCGCGCATGGGGGCGGTGCAACCCTCGAGATAAGAGACATAGCTGTCGTCGTCGGCCACGATGAGGGTGCGTTCAAACTGACCGGTCTGCGCAGCGTTGATGCGGAAGTAGGTCGACAGTTCCATGGGGCAGCGCACACCCTTGGGGATGTATACAAACGAGCCGTCGCTGAACACGGCTGTGTTCAATGCAGCGTAGAAGTTGTCGGTATAAGGCACCACTTTGCCCAGGTACTTCTTGATGAGGTCAGGATAATCCTTCACAGCCTCGCTGATGGAGCAGAATATCACGCCTAACTCGGCCAGCTTCTCGCGATAGGTGGTGGTCACGCTCACGCTGTCCATGACGGCGTCAACGGCCATGCCGCTCAGTCGCATCTGTTCCTCCAGGGGGATGCCTAATTTGTCGAAAGTCTTCTTGAGCTCGGGGTCAATCTCGCCCTTGTCGCCCTCGGTCTTCTTGCGCGGAGCGGCATAGTAGCTGATGTCCTGGAAATCAATCTCGGGCATGTCGATGTGTCCCCATGTGGGTTGCTTGAGGGTGAGCCAGTGGGCATAGGCCTTGAGCCGCATGTCGAGGAGCCACTCGGGCTCGTTCTTGAGAGCCGAGATTTGTCGCACCACATCCTCGTTGAGGCCCTTGGGAATGATGTTGGTCTCGATGTCGGTCACGAAACCATACTTGTATTCCTCGGCAGCAGCTTGGTCGATAATCTGCTTTTCGGCGGCTTTCTTATTTAGTTCTTCGTTCATTTCGTTATATTTTCTTTGTTGCCATGTTCCTCCTGAGCGGCGTTGCGATACAGTGCGAGCGAGTCGCTCGGCAACTTCTCGGCCCCTAGCAGGCGAGGCATCAAGTTCAGTGTCATCTCGTAGGGTCGGTTGTCGAGCATGTGGCGTGTGGCAAAGGTATCGGCATTGGGGTTATAGGCATAGAGCATGATGAGCAGCACACTGAGCACAAAAATGTACTTGAACATGAAAAAGACCGCTCCAGCCCACTTGTCTAGTCCCCCAAGTTTCACAGCACGCACTGCCTTGCGGGTAAGACCCGTAGCCAGTCGCATGCCCACCGTGATGATGCAAAACAACGCCGCGAGCACTACTGTGCGCACCGTGATGCTGGCCAGTGGCCATGTGGCCGCCTCGGGGTTAAAAGCCATGAATGCGTCTATGGCCCAGTCACCCAAAAACAGACACACAGCAACACCCAGTATCCATCTTACGATAGACGCCGTTTGCTTGATGAGTCCTTTGCGATACCCCACCGCAAGTCCACCCAGCACAATAAGCACTATTATTGCGTCGACAAATGTCATGCGAGCGTGGCACAAAAAGTATTTTCTACTGCAAAGGTACTGCAATTTTCACACACCACAATTAACCTGCCCCATTTTTTATAAAAAAATGGACCATATCGTGGATAAAGCAATATTTTTTCAGATTCTATTGTGACTCGATGTGAGTCGGTGGCGCATGATCATAGAAGTGACGAGCGATGTGAGCAAGCCCACCGCTGCCACGAGCAGGAAGACGACAATGATGTCGGTCCACACCACCTCAACGGGATAGGCATTCACCACCATATTGGCAGGATCGCCATGCAGGCGCAACAGCCCAAACTGCTGCTGGCACAGGCACAGCGCCAAGCCTAGCACGATACCACTGACGGCACCCACAAGGGCAATGAGCCAACCCTCGGTGACAAAGATGCGTGTCACCTGACTGCCACTGGCCCCCATGCTCAAGAAGGTGGCAATGCTCTTGTCCTTCTCAATGATGAGCAGCGCCAGGGTGCTTATCACATTGAATGTGGCAATGACGAGGATAAAGGCAAGCCGCAAGAAGGCCATCCACTTCTCAATGTTGACCATCTTATAGGCCATAGCCTGCTGCATGAGGCGGTTTTTCACGGTATAGCTATCGCCCAGAGCATCAACGATGTGAGCCATCACAGCATCCTCGTTGACTCCTGGTTTGAGCTTGACCTCGACCTGGGTGGCTTGCGACGGGTAGTCAAAGATGCGTCGTGCCATGTCGAGGGGTACGTAGATGAGGTCGCTGTCGTAATTGTTTTGCTGCATCTGGAACACGCCCGAAACAAAGAGAGAGTCGACACGGAACGCTCCCATGGGATTGGCCAGATTGACGCGTCCCTCGCGCTGGGGAGCATAGAGCTGGAGCATGCGCAAGAAACCGGGACGCACATGCAACGCCATCGCAGGGCCCACGCCCACCACGGCATAGGGCGACACCTGGTCGCGCAACACAAAGTCACCATCGATGATGAGGCTGTCCATGTTATTGATGCGGTTGTAGGCATCGGGCACTCCCTTGAGACGCACGGGCATCTGATACTCGGCAAAAATGGCAAGCGCCTGGTCTTCAATCACTGGCACTGCCTCTTGCACGCCATCAATAGCCTCGATGGCATCAAGCACACTGTCGGCATTCTCAATGGTCTTGCCTAGTGTGGCAGTTACGGCAATCTGCGGGTCGA
Source organism: Candidatus Sodaliphilus fimicaballi (assembly GCA_018065165.1). Classification (GTDB taxonomy): domain Bacteria; phylum Bacteroidota; class Bacteroidia; order Bacteroidales; family Muribaculaceae; genus Sodaliphilus; species Sodaliphilus fimicaballi. The sequence goes on from JAGHTV010000398.1 coordinate 4,024, forward strand.
GCAAGGCAAGACGCCCCATGATTACTCCCCTGAAACCGTTGAACACACTGAGCACACACACGAGTGCAGCAGTGGTCACCATCACCCCGAGTACCGAGACTATTGAGATGATGTTAACGGCATTGTGAGCCTTCTTAGAGACGAGATAACGCCATGCTATTTTTAGTGTCCAGTTCACCTGAAAATTCCATTTATATACCCGCACTTAAAGTGCGGGCACACTGCAGTTTGCGTTTGCGTAGTTCGTTACTTCTCGGGGTGCAGCAGTGAGTCGATGTGGTCGATGTAGTCGAGCGAGTCGTCGATATAGAACGACAGCTCGGGGCACTTGCGCAGCTGGTAGCGTACGCGCTGAGCCAGGTCGAAGCGTATCTTCTTCTCGCTAGCGTTGATGTTGGCAAGCAACTCGGCGCCACGCTCGCTGGGGAAGATGCTCAGATACACGCGAGCAATGCTCAGGTCAGGCGACACACGCACCGAGCTCACGCTCACGAGCACACCACCCATCTTGGCAGTTTCGAGACGAAATATTTCACTTAGTTCCTTCTGCACGAGTCGTGCAATCTTCTGTAATCTAGTACTTTCCAAATCTTATATTAGTTTTAATCTAGTCGTTATTGTAAAATCAGTGTGCAAAGGTACGAAAAATCTCACACACTTTCTAAATAAAGGTTTAACCGTTTATAGGTTTAACCCATTAACCTCTTAACCTTTTAACCCTTTACCCTAATAATTGTGAGTCCGTCACGCAGGGGGATGATAACCACCTCTACGCTCGGGTCGGCAGCCACACGGTCGTTAAAGTCGAGGATGCCCTTGGTCTGTGCATCGAGGTGCTTGCCCCAGTCTACCACCTTGCCGTCCCACAGGGTGTTGTCGGCAATGATGTATCCGCCGGGAGCCACTCGCGGCAGTACCATGT
>JAGHTV010000296.1 GCA_018065165.1 Candidatus Sodaliphilus fimicaballi
CTAAGGGTATCTGGTACGCACAGTACCGTGGCACTCCCAACGAGGCACAACCCGCTCTCAATCACGTTGCTCTCAAGAACGGCGAATGGTTAGAGGACTACAGCGACATCACATCAGTTGTTCGCGGTGGTGGTATCGCTTGGAACAAGGACTACACAATGCTTGCAATTCCCAAGGGCAACAACCTGCTGGGTATCTACAGCGTTGAGAAGGGTGAGAACGGCATCGCTCTTAACCAACTCCACAGCCTGTCACTGAGCTCAATCCGTGGCTTCAACGACATCGCTTGGGACTATGCTAACAACATTTACGCTTGCGACAACGGCAAGGAGGTTCTCCAACAAATCCAGCTTCCCGCTGAGGAGCCCACAGCTGTAACTCCCACAAACTTCACATTTGAAGTTGTTGCTACAGCAGTTAAGGACCTCAACACTAAGGTTAACAACAGCGTACGCAAGTACATCGAGAACGGCATGATCGTTATCGAGAAGGACGGCGTTAAGTACAACGTAGCTGGCCAAACAATCAAGTAATTTCCTTACTTAGATACAAACAAAAAAAGCACTCCGCGAGGGGTGCTTTTTTTATAGCCTAGATAGTATATTGCTATACAGGCTATAGCGGCTATCCAGGCTATCTCGCTATTAAAACCCTATGCCGTGCTGCTTAAGCAGTTGCTTAAGGCGGGTGTTCTCGGCTTCGAGTTGCTTGAGGCGACTGTCTATGTCTTGGCGATAACCAGTGCGGGCTGCATACATGCGTTCTTTTATTCCGCCATTCTCAACAAAGTCTTTTTCAAGCACCTTGAGATAACTATTCATCATTGCATCCACCATGTGACACAATGTGATAGCACAATTGCAACACTCCTCGTCATTCCATTTCTCAAAGAAAGGCTCATATTGCTCTAATTCGTTGTTTTTCTTGCAAAATGCCAGCAGCCCTTCATAGCGTGTATGTCCATGCGTCCATTGTTGCAACTGCTTGGCTTTGATGTAATCACAATAATCCTCTCGCAATTCTTGAATACTAGCACGAGCCACGTTGAGCAACTTGAATTGCATCTCTGTAGATGTGACACCATCTGCCATTCCTTCAACAATATTTTGCTTTCCAGAACGAGCAGCCTGTATCATTTGATCTACAGTACGGTCTCCATAAAGCGGTAAAAATCGACGACAAAACACAACCGTAAATTGATACAGAACCTCACATTTCTTGTAGAAATGGAGGGATTCCCATCGGTCTTGTTGCCTTAAAACGCTCATGAATTTATAGTATTTATAGTTAATTATTTTATAGCCTCTATAGCCGTTATAGCCTTGATAGTGTTATTGCTATAG
>JAGHTV010000376.1 GCA_018065165.1 Candidatus Sodaliphilus fimicaballi
GTCCCATGTGGTAAACGACCAGCGGAATCCCAGTCGGAACAATGTCTGAGTGGTGTAGACATCATTCTCGCCATTGAATGCCACATACTTGTCGCTGGCACTGTTATAGGCAAGCATACTCTGCAAGATGCCAGCCTTGACAGGATCCTGGATAGCCTCTTGTAAGCGAGCGTTAAACACATCGCTCTCGACCATCTCAACGGCAATACCTATGTTTCTCATACACTCAATCACATTGCCAAATATCTGACGATGTGAGTTCACTACCTGATATACACAGCAATCGTCGGGCGTCTCGCTGAGCAGTGTTATTGCCTTTGCCACCTCGTCGATGGGTGAGAATTCCATATCATCGGTGAGGCTGTCATAGCTGATGCAACCCAATACCTGGAAGCACTTCAATTGTCCCATGAACGAATTGCTGTGGAAGTTAATCTGGAACTCACCGTCGCTGCTGCGCGATGACAAGTTACCCATGCGCATGATCTTAGCACGCAGGCCACGATTGATGATTGCATCCAGCACATTACGCTCGGCAATGAACTTGGCATGTATATACTGGTTGTCGAGTGTCTGTCCCCAATACCACCGGTTCTCGGTGATGAGATGGCCGTCAACAGGACGGTCGCTCACCAGTGAACCTGCAACCGATGTCGTCGAGGTGTGCACAAGGCGCGCACCCGTCTTCAAGCAGAATTCAATACAAGTGTTGCAACCACCTATGTTGATGTCTTCAATGTCGGTTCCTGCCGAGAAGTGCTTAACATTGGCAGCACAATTAAATACTGTCTCTATTCCCTTATCAAGGAGGCTGTCAAATGTCTCGGGACGAGTCACGTCGCCATCAACAACCACCAGCTTGGTACCAAACAAGTCGTCGTGAGCGTCGGCAAAGTAGTAGAACAACTGCATGCGCAGGCGGGTCTCGGCACTCAGTTGCTTATTTCCTCTCACAAGACAGTAAACCGTAGGCACATCATCGCGTTGCAACAACTCGTTCACCAAGTGGATGCCCAGGTAACCAGTTGCTCCAGTCACAAGCGCTACACCTATTGCATTGCGCTTGCCACTACGCATGGCATCCATAGTGTTGCGTGCAAGCAACTTATTGATTGCGGTATAGTCATAGTCTACAACCTCGTGGTCAACATTGGCGTCGGCCTCGGTATTCTCGCTCACGTCCTTACCAGTGAGGTAGGCTTGCATCTCGCGTGCCGACGGGTTGTCGAATATGTTCTTGTATACAATCTCATAGCCGGCCTTGACAGCAGCCACGATTACGCGCATTGCCACAATAGATGTACCACCTATCTCAAAGAAACTGTCAGTTGCACCAACACGCTCAATGCCCAGAATCTCGGCAAATGTGTTACAGAAGAATGTCTCGATTTCGCCAACAGGCTCTACATACTCACGAGCTGCCACCTGAGGCTCGGGCAACGCCTTGGTGTTGACCTTGCCGTTAGGTGTGAGAGGCATTGCGTCGAGTTGCATGTAGGCAGTGGGCACCATGTACTCGGTGAGTTGGCTTGCAAGATACTCCTTGAGGGCATCGGCATCAATCTCGCGGTCGGCACTATAGTAAGCACACAAGTGCTGCACGCCGCCTATGGTCTTGACCTGTACGCTCACCATCTGCACGCCTTCATATCCGGCGATGAGAGTCTCAATCTCGCCCAACTCGATGCGGAAACCACGCAACTTCACCTGCGAGTCGATACGGCCTGTGTACTCAATGTCGCCATCGGCATTATATTTCACAAGGTCGCCTGTATGATAAATCTTGCCGTCGATGAATCGTGCCGGGCTGAACTTCTCGGCAGTGAGGTCCTCACGCTTCCAGTAGCCGCGTGCCATTTGCGGACCTGCCATGCACAACTCGCCGCTGATGCCGTTGGGCACCAGATGACCGTACTGGTCGACAACGTAGGCCGCAAGATTGTGCAGTGGGCGACCGATGGGGATGTTCTTGTATTCCTTGCCGGGCTCGGTCTCAAACCATGTGGCGTCAACCGTAAACTCGGTGGGGCCGTATGTGTTGATGAGTCGGCAGTTGCACATGGGGTTGGCCGACATCTTCTCGCCACCCACTACCAGGTAGTCGACAGGCAGGTCGGGATATTGCTGCAGCAGCATTGTACCCAACTGGGTGGTGTAGCAACCGCCAGTGATGCCGTTGTTCAGGATGAACCGGTGCAGTTGCTCCATGTCCTTGCGGGCCTCTTGCGGCACAATATAGAGCGAACCACCCACGGTGAGCACAGGATAAAGGTCCTCGATGCTCGCGTCAAACGATACGCTCGAGTGGCAGCAAATGCGGCTCTGGGCTGTGTGGTGCCACTCGTGAGCGATGAAGCTAACGAAGTTCATCTTGGCTGAGTGTGGAATCATCACACCCTTAGGCTTGCCGGTTGAGCCCGATGTATAAATCATATATGCGATGCCGTCGGGGGTTGCAAGGTTAACGGGTGCATCGTTGCTCCAGTCCACCTTAAGCAATTCGTCCTCGGTAATAACCACCTTGGCCTCGCAGTCTTCTTGCATGTATTGCTTGCGATCCTCGGGATATTCGGGATCAACGGGCACATAGGCAGCACCCGTCTTCTCGATACCTATGGCAGCCACGATAAAGTCAGAGCAGCCCAGCATCGATACGCATACAAACTCTCCCTTGCTCACACCCTGTGACATCAGGTAGTGTGCCACAGCGTTACTCCTGCGGTTCACCTGGTCGTAGGTATAGGTTGCCTCGGGGCTAACAACACACACGCTGTCGGGGTGCTGGGTAGCCTGCTCGATAAAAACATCTACAAATGTCTTGTTCAGGTCAACATCCATCTTCTTACCCTGTGAGCCTGCAATGATTGCCTGTGTTGCATCGGCATCGAGCATGCCTGCCTCGGCCACGCACTTCACGGTGAGTGCATTCATGGCAAGGGCACGCAGCATCTGTGCAAGCATCACGATATCCTCGTGTGAGTATTTGGTGTCGTCATAGTCAACGGTGATTTCATATTCGCCACCAGGAGCATCATTGATGTTAAGGTCGATGGGGAACTTAACGGTGTCAAGCTTCAGGTCGAACGAATCGCCCAGCGACGGACCTGTGCTGCCGTCCTCAAAGAGGCCTGCCTGGTAAGCGTAGCATATGAGAGCCTCAACGCCGTGGCGCTCGACCATGCGTGTGAAGGGATAGAAGTCACGTTCCTGGGCGTCAAAGAACTGTTCCTGCATCTCACGCACTGCATCCACAACGGTCAGCTTGGTGTCGGGAGTCTTGGGATTGACAGTGGTGACGATGGGCAGTGTCTTGACAAACATGCCGAAGATGTCCTGCATGCGATAGTCGGCACGGCCGTTGTTGATGGTAGTTATCATCACGTTCTCCTCACGGCTCACACGGTGCAGCACCTGCATGAGCATTGTAAGGAAATAGTTGCTGGGGGTAACATTGTGCTGGCGGCAGAACTCGTCGATGGGCTTGCGAGCAACAGGCACTCGCACTGTCTCGTTCTCGCCCGGGGTGATTGTTCCCACGGTGTGGGGATATGTCAATGCATCGATGCCCGACAGCAGACGGTCGAAGTGTGCCTCGGCCTCGGTCCATTCGCTAGAGTGAGCCAGTTTCTCTTCCTCGATAGCACGATCATATGCAGTGTACCCTTCTTTCTTCAAGTCCTCGCCGGCAAGTGCACGTTTCAACTCCTGCTGCATGATTGACCACGAAACACCGTCCATGATGATGTGGTGAGTGTCAACGAAGAGGTATACCTCGTCCTGACATGTATAGATACTAAAGCGGAACAACGGCTCGTTAAATAGGTTGAACGGCCTGACTTGCTGCTGGAAGAACTGTGCGTCGGGCTTGCTGTCAAGGGCAGTTACAGTTATCTGCGGCTCGTGAACGACGGGATGTTGCATTACCTCACCGTCAACCATGGCAAGGCGAGTGAACATATATTCATGGGCCTCGGCAATCTTGACGAGGGCTTCACGCAGTTGCTCGACGGTGACACCAGGCATGCACTGTGCTGCCGGCATGTTGTACTGGGTGGTGTCGCGATTCATCTCCCAGTCGATGTAAACGCCACGCTGGTTGCCGGTGAGAGGATAGTACTCGCTGGCTGCATTGGCTGCTTCCACGGGAGCCTTGTCCTGCTCGGGGGCAACAATCTTCTCGATGTCTTGTATAGTAGCACCCGATACTAGCTTGCGGGTAGAGACTTTTACGCCTAATTCCTTTTGAATTTGGAACGACAGTTTCATGGCGAGCAGTGATGACAGACCCAGATGTGAGAGGGGCATGTCGATGCTCACGTTGTCGGCACTCAACACCTGGCTCACAATCTGTGCCAACTGCTTCTGTACCTCGGTGACGGGAGCATGATATTCGCCCTCTACCTCCACCTTGTACTCGGCAACAGGCAGTTTCTTCTTGTCTACTTTCTGGTTGACGTTCAGGGGAATGGCATCAATCTGCATTGTTACTGCAGGAACCATATAGGGAGGCTTCTGCGACTGGATAAACTCGTTGAGAGCTTGTATGTTCACCTTCTCATCGCTCACCACGTAGGCAGCGATGTACTTGCCTCCGCCCTCAAGGTCAAACGCCTGGACTGTTGCGTCCTTGATGCCGTCAAACTCGCGTATAACGGTCTCTACTTCTTTGAGCTCGACCCTGAAGCCGCGTATCTTCACCTGTCCGTCCTTGCGGCCCACAAACTCAATCTTTCCGTCCTCGCGATAACGCACGATGTCGCCTGTGCGGTAAGACTTCTCGCCAAAGACTCCAAATACCTCGGCTGTCTTTTCGGGGCGATTCAGGTAGCCACGTGACACCTGCGGTCCGTGGATGATGAGTTCGCCTGCTGCACCCACAGGCAATCGCTTGCCGTGCTTGTTGACAATGGTACAAGGTGCAGTGTCATTGCTGGGACCCAGAGGAATATTGGGTTCTTTTTCCATGACGGGCGTGATAGTAACATAAACAGTGCACTCGGTGGGACCATACAGGTTGTGCATTGTGTAGCTTACAGGTGGCTCGATGCTTGCCATCTTCTCTCCACCCATCGACACATGCTTGAGAGTCTTGTGGTTGGGATATGCGGTTACAAATTGCTGGCCCACCTGTGTGGTGAAGAATGAAATGGTCACTTCCTTCTCGGCCAGATAGTCGTTGATTGCCTCCAGGTCAAGGCGTATCTCCTCGGGGATAATCACCATTGTGGCACCTGTGGTAAGTGCGGGATAGGTGTCCATCATGTTGGCGTCGAAGCCAAATGATGCATAGGCGCTCACCTTGTCGTGGGGTGTGAGATTATTGTAGCGACGATAGAAGTCACAGAATGTAACTAGATTGCCCTGCTCCAAGACAACGCCCTTGGGCACACCGGTCGAGCCCGATGTGTACAGGATGTTCATTGCCGACTGGGGCGTGAGTGTGCACTGTGGGGCAGCGGCTGCCGGCAGCGAGTCGATCTCGTCGGTATAGAGCACGTCGCCGTCATATTCGTTGAGCACGGGACGCAAGTGGCGGTCGGCAATCAGCATCTGGGCGTCGGCATCCTTGATCATGAAGTTAAGGCGATCCTGTGGATAACTGGGATCAAGAGGCTGATAGGCGGCATTAGCCTTCTGTACCGCGATGGGCAGCATGGGCATGAGCTCGCTGCGGTCAATGAGGATGCTCACCACTGGCAGGCCCACGCCATTGCTGGTGCGACTGGCAAGGGTCTTGCTCACATGGGCAGCGATTGTGTCGGTCTTCTCGTCAAGTTCCTTATAGGTGATCTTCTTGTCCTTGAAGACAACAGCGATGTTATCGGGATATTGAGCTACGGTTTCTTTGAACAAAGAAACAACAGTGGCGGTCTTTGAAAGTTCGGCGGGCATGGGGCGGTTGAAACCGTCGAGTTGGGCGATGTGCTCATCGTCCACAAGCTCGATATCGGCGAGATTCTCCTTGACCATCATCTCGCTCAGCACCTTGCCGTAAGACTTCACAAACTGCTCGACAAACTGTGCCGAGAACATGCCGTCGTGGTACTCGACCTTGCATTTATAGTTGCTGCCCACCTGAATGAGCTGGATGATGAAATCCAGTCCCGGTGCATGGGGCATCAGGTCGTCAGATGCCTGGCGGCGTCCTTCGATATAGAGGGAGACATCATGGAGTGTGCCCTGGAAAACAAAGCTTGTGCGAGGCGCAAAGCCCATCTCGTTGCTGCAGTCAGCAAGCGAGAACAGGGTGTTGCTGCGTGTGCCGGCAATTTGAGTGGCTGTCTGTTCGATGAGTTCAGCTACGGTGGGAGTCTTGCGATAGTCGTGCGACACGGGGAAGGTCTTAACCATCATGGTCAGAGCATGGCGGGTCGCCTTGTCGGTGCGGCCATGATAAGCTGTTGTGTAAAGTACCTCGTCGCTGGCAGTATAGTTGGCAAGGGTGTAGCCAAAGGCAGCAGTAAACGGGATGCTGACCTTGACACCATGCTTCTCGCTGAATGCCTTGACCTCGGCTTCGGTAACGTCAATGCCGATGTCGGTAATTACCCACTTGCCGTCCTCCTTGCCATATACATCGGGCAGGGGGAACGAGTCAAGTTCGGCCATTGCGCCGAATTCCTGCTCTTGCCCCTGCTTGGCAGCCTGGAGGGCGTCGGTCTTGCGGGCCTCGTCTTCCTAAAGGGCGCTGGTGCAACCGTATTTGCCCTGGTGGGTG
>JAGHTV010000233.1 GCA_018065165.1 Candidatus Sodaliphilus fimicaballi
CTGGTTCCATCCCTTGACCGACGGTACTGCTGAGAAGCATGACTCGTTCATTGAGCACGATGGTAAGGGTGGTGTTATGGAGGAATTCTCAGGTAAGCTGCTCATGCAACAGGAGCCCGATGCTTCAAGTTTCCCCAATGGCGGTATCCGCAATACTTTTGAGGCTCGTGGTTACTCTGCTTGGGATATTTCTTCTCCCGCATTCATCCACGACAACACACTGTGTATCCCTACAATCTTTATTGCTTATTCAGGTGAGTCTCTCGACTATAAGACACCTCTTTTGCGTGCTCTTAACAGCGTTGACCGTGCAGGTACTGCTGTAGCACAGTTGTTTGATCCTGAGGTTAAGCATGTGTTCTCTTACCTTGGTTGGGAGCAGGAATATTTCTTGGTTGACGAGGCTCTCTATGCAGCTCGCCCCGACTTGGCATTGACTGGTCGCACACTGCTCGGTCACGAGAGTGCTAAGAACCAACAGCTCGAGGACCACTACTTTGGCGCAATTCCTATGCGTGTTGAGGAGTTCATGCTTGATCTCGAAATTGAGTGCCACAAACTTGGTATTCCTGTCAAGACTCGCCACAACGAGGTTGCTCCTAACCAGTTTGAGCTTGCTCCTGTATATGAAGAAACTAACCTTGCCAACGACCACAACCTCTTGCTCATGAGTGTTATGGCTCAGGTTGCAAGACGCCATAACTTCCGAGTTCTGCTTCACGAGAAGCCCTTCGCAGGCATTAACGGTAGTGGTAAGCACAATAACTGGAGTCTTGGTACTGATAATGGTACAATGCTGTTCAAACCCGGCAAGAATGCTAGTGAGAACTTGCAATTCATGACATTCGTGTCTTGTGTGATGTCGGCAGTACATCGTTATAATGGTCTTCTCAAGGCTTCAATCGCATCGGCAACAAATGCTCACCGTCTGGGTGCAAATGAGGCTCCCCCTGCTATCATTTCAATGTTCCTGGGTTCTCAACTCAGCAGCGTAATTGACAGCCTCGTGAGCGACGATAAGGCCGATAGCCTTAACTTCAATGCTAAGGAGGAATTGAATCTTAAGGTATCTCAGATTCCTGAGATTCTTCTTGATAATACTGATCGCAACCGTACATCTCCATTTGCATTTACTGGTAACCGTTTTGAGTTCCGTGCTGTGGGTTCAAGTGCTAACTGTGCATCGGCAATGATTGCCCTTAATGCAGCAGTTGCTGAACAACTCGCTGAATTTAAGGAGGCCGTTGATGCTATGGTTGCTAAGGGTGTTGAGCAAAGCGAGGCCATCCTCAAGCAAGTTAAAGTATTCCTTAAACAATCACGCGCTATCCACTTCGATGGCAACGGTTATAGCGATGAGTGGAAAGAGGAAGCTGCTAAGCGTGGTCTTGATTGTGAAACTTCGGTTCCCAAGATCTTTGATTCATATCTTGAGCCCAAGGCTATCGAGATGTTCAAGAAGACTGGCGTCTTCACTGAGGTTGAACTTGAAGCTCGCAACGAGGTTAAGTGGGAGATTTATACAAAGAAGGTTCAAATCGAGGCACGTGTTTTTGGCGACCTTGCACTGAACCATGTTATCCCATGCGCTACTCGCTACATGTCGGTTCTTCTTGATAATGTGTACAAGATCAAGAACCTGTTCCCCAAGGATAAGGGCGAAGCAATAGCTGCTCAAGACCTTGCAATGATCGAGAAGATGTCTGAGCACATGCAATTCATCAAAGATAAGGTTAATGAGATGGTCGAGAACCGCAAGGCTGCTAACCATATCGAGAACATGCGTGAGCGTGCTATTGCATATCACGATACAATTGCTCCTCTGCTCGATGAAATTCGCTACCATGTTGACAAACTCGAGCTCATGGTTGACGATGAAATGTGGCCTCTGCCCAAGTATCGTGAACTCCTGTTCATCCGTTAATAACTAAATAGTATATCGAGGCGTGGGATAACCACGCCTCAATTCTTTTTATATTTATTGACTATCACCATTAATAATGGAACCTCTCAAACACGAATGTGGCATAGCAATGATAAGGTTGCGCAAGCCACTTAAGTATTATAAGGAAAAGTACGGAACATATCTTTATGGCCTCAACAAGCTCTACTTGCTCATGGAGAAACAGCACAACCGTGGGCAGGAAGGTGCTGGTATAGGTTGTGTGTACACTCACGCCAAGCCTGGTGAGGAATATATCTTCCGTGATAGGGAAGTAGGCTCAAGTGCAATAAGCACTATATTCCAGCGTGTTAAGGAACAGATTCACGAAAGTCTTGTTAAAGGTGTTCCCTCACTTGACCTGCCATTTGTGGGAGAACTCTATATGGGCCACTTGCGTTACAGTACTACTGGCCGTAGTGGTATAGGTTTTGTTCACCCATTCTTGCGTCGCAACAACTGGAAGTCTCGCAACTTGATGTTGTGTGGTAATTTTAACATGACTAATGTTGATGAGATTTTTGATGATATCGTAAGCCGTGGTCAGCACCCTCGTGTTAAGAGTGACACCATACTTTTACTTGAACAATTGGGTGAATCGCTTGACAACGAGAACCAGCGCCTTCATCGCATCTATCGCGAACAAGGACTCACAGGAAACGAGCTGACCGATGCTATGGAAAGTAACCTTGACTTTAAGCGTATACTTGAGCGACCGTCAAGTACTTGGGATGGCGGATATGCCATGTGTGGTATTACTGGTAGTGGCGATATGTTTGTCATGCGCGATCCTCATGGTATCCGTCCTGCATTCTATTACATTGACGACGAGATATTTGTAGCAGCAAGTGAACGTCCTGTGTTGCAAACTGTGATGAATGTTTCGGTTGATAGCATTAAGGAACTTACTCCTGGCTCTGCTATAATTGTTAAGAAGAGCAATGAGATAATTACAGAACAAATATTACCTCAACTCGATTATCGCCATTGCTCATTTGAACGCATTTACTTCTCTCGTGGCAGTGATCGTGACATATACAATGAGCGTAAGGCCCTAGGCCGCACTCTGGCTCCTCAAATCTTGAAGTCAATAAACTATGATGTTGACAACACAATACTATCATTCATTCCTAACACAGCCGAGGTTGCATATCTGGGAATGATTGAGGGTATAGAGCAATATGCTAGAGACAATCAGTATGAACTTATTAAGGCTCTTGACACACAATCTCCTGATTATGATGTTCAACTTAAGAGCATTCTTGCAAAGCGACTGCGTACAGAGAAGATTACCATTAAAGATATCAAGTTGCGCACCTTCATTACCGAGGGTAACCAGCGTAACGACCTTGCAGCACACGTCTATGATGTGACTTATGGTCAGGTTAAGAATGATGTGGATAATCTGGTTGTTATTGATGATAGCATCGTTCGTGGTACCACACTTAAGCAGTCAATTTTGCGTATTCTCGACCGATTGCACCCTCGCAAAATTGTTATCGTGTCATCTTCGCCCCAGATTCGTTATCCCGACTATTATGGTATAGACATGTCGCGAATGAGCGAGTTCTGTGCTTTCAAAGCTGCGATTCAGCTGCTCAAGGATTCAGGTCGTCAATGTATTATTGACGAAGTTTATGCTAAATGCAAAGCTCAGGAGAATCTGCCTAAGGAAGAAATCAAGAACTATGTAACTGAGATATATGCTCCGTTTACCGACGAGGATATTTCGCGTCAACTCGTTGTCATGCTTAAGGATGATGATGTTAAGGCCGATGTCGAGATTATATTCCAGACGCTTGATGGTTTGCACAAGTCTATTCCCAGTTCGCCAGGTGACTGGTATTTCTCGGGAGACTACCCAACGCCGGGTGGCAACAAGATGGTAAATCAAGCATTCATCAATTGGTACGAAGGCAATCCCCTTAAGCGATAAAGTTTATAACTATATAAAGGGCTGATTTCAAATATTTGAAATCAGCCCTTATTAAATATTTAGTGATTTAACTACGATTCTCGCAGCAGGTTAAGTAATAGAAGCAATGCCTCGGTTGTTGCACGGTCGATGACACGGTCGCGGTCGCCGGGCAGATGCTTTACTTGACTCACAATCTTGTCTTTGCATTTTGCTGCCATCCAAAC
>JAGHTV010000313.1 GCA_018065165.1 Candidatus Sodaliphilus fimicaballi
AAGCACACTGTTGAGGCTGGTGAGGATTTCATCGTTGTTGACGGCAAGAAGATCACTATCTACGCTAAGCCCAATGCAGCTGAGCTTCCTTGGGGCGAACTCGATGTAGATGTTGTTCTCGAGTGCACCGGTTTCTACACTTCAAAGGAGAAGGCTTCAGCTCACCTTACAGCTGGCGCTAAGAAGGTTGTCATCTCTGCTCCCGCAGGTAACGACCTCCCCACTATCGTTTACAATGTAAACCACAATGTTCTTACAGCTGAGGATAAGGTTATCAGTGCTGCATCTTGCACAACTAACTGCCTCGCTCCCATGGCTGCTGCTCTCAACGCTTATGCTCCCATCCAGAGCGGTATCATGTCAACTATCCACGCTTACACTGGCGACCAAATGATTCTTGACGGTCCTCAACGCAAGGGTGACCTCCGTCGCTCACGCGCTGGTGCTTGCAACATCGTTCCCAACTCAACAGGTGCTGCTAAGGCTATCGGTCTCGTAATTCCCGAACTCAACGGCAAGCTCATCGGTTCAGCTCAACGCGTTCCCACTCCCACTGGTTCAACTACTATCCTTATCGCTGTTGTTAAGGGTGCTGATGTAACTGTAGAGGGCATCAACGCTGCTATGAAGGCTGCTCAAACTGAGTCTTTCGGTTACACTGAGGATCAAATCGTTTCTAGCGACATCATCGGTATGAAGTACGGTTCACTCTTCGACGCTACTCAAACTATGGTTAGCAAGGTTGACGACGCCACTTATCAAGTACAAGTTGTTTCTTGGTACGACAACGAGAACTCTTACACTTCTCAGATGGTTCGCACTATCAAGCACTTCGCTGAGGTTAAGTAATTTCACACCTTAAGATACAACACAACCGCTCGGTAACCCCGGGCGGTTTTTTTTATTGCCAAGTTTTCCCGTTTGGAGTGACATCCCACAATGGTACCCTCTCGCGCAAATCTCGCGGCCGAAATTTGTTGGGGAAATATTATATCAAAGTTTTCCGTAAATTTGGCAAAAGAAATTTGTCCGTAGGACAATACAATCGATAACCCCGTACGCCGAACGAAGTGGCGTGCGGGGAATAGAGAGCATAGAAGGATGCGTCTGGAGGACGCTACAACATAATTTAGGCATCTTTGGCTAGTGTTTTAGACCCCCTACGGGGAGAGCGGTATGGCTTCGCCCATCCTTTATACCCCCACCGCAGAACGTAGTGGCGGTGGGGGTTACGAACATAGCGACAAGCGCTATGTGTATTGTCCTTAGGACAAGTCTGACAAATGTATATTAAATATGCGATGAAACAATAAACCAAGTGAGATCATTTCTCAGGACAAGGACATACTTTTATTGTGATAGAAGGAATGGTGTTAGGTCCTTTTACACGCGGGTTGTGCTAAAAAATGTTGAAAATTTGGTAGGGTGCGGTTTTGGTTGTAATTTCGCGGCAAAAGATTTATGACAATGAAGAAATTACTTGCAATAATGTGTTGCGTCCTGCTCGCTGCCGGCGCTACAGCTCAAGACAAGAGCGACGAGAGCGACTTGTCGCTGGGTATTCAAGCGGTGTGGGCTGCATGACAACTACAGGCACGATAAGTGACACCTTTGGCGGTGGCGCCTGCTTCACAGGCGGTCTCACTGCCGACTATAAGCGACTGCGCCTCAAGGCCGACTTTGCCTACTGCCAGCCTAACCTCAAGAACCACAATATATTCAACATCAAGGACAGCGAGGGACGCGATGCCCAAATCAATAGCGACGCCAATGCCACACAAACCATGCTGGGCGTGCAACTGGGTTACAAGGTGTTCCAGAACAAGCGCTTCTCGGTCACTCCCGCTGCCGGACTGTTTTTCACTCACTACGGCTGGAGCCTGCAAGACATTGAATGGGACAAGGACGACAAGGGCGAGGAATTCTTCAAGGTCAAGGACCTGAAACCCTACAAGTTTAACAATGCATCGTGGATGGCCAGCATCGACATCGACATCAAGCTGGGCGAGAAAAAGACGCTTGAGCCGTTCTTCCTCAACAATCGCTACTCACGCCTCTCGACCTACCTGCGCATCACTCCGTGGGTAGCTGGTGCCCGATTCAACAAGATTGACCCTGCCGTTAAGGGGTTGTACACTGGTGTCACCGTGAGGGCAACAGGGTTCATGCAATCGCTAGGATTCTAAACTCACAATACAAAACGAGAGGAGCCTCAACCGAGGTTCCTCTCGCTATTTCTTGCAGAGTCTCTACTCTACTTAAAACTCCTTGAAGCACAGTGGCAACAGGTCGGCCACGCTAGCTGCATGGTAAATCTTGTCACGACCTATCATATACACCTCCATAGGATAGCCAGCGTTCTTCTCAAACTCGAGCAACGCCTGACGGCACACGCCACAGGGAGCACAGGGCTCCTCGACATAGTCACCGCGAGTAAACGCTGTTACTGCAATCTTCTTGATGCCAATGCCGGGATAGTTAGCGCCAGCGTTGTAGATGGCACTACGCTCGGCACAGATGCCCGCAAAGGCAGCGTTCTCCTGATTGGCACCCTTGATGAGGACACCATTCTCAAGCAGGATGGCAGCACCCACATGGAAGTGGCTGTAGGGGGCATAAGAACTCTTGGTGGCTTCTTTTGCAAGGTCAACAAGCTTTTTTTCGTCGTCGGTTAACTCGGTATAAGAAGAAACCATTATCTTTGTAGTGATATTTAATTCGGTCATAATGTTTAAGATTAATATTGCATTAAATACTACATATCGCACATTGTGTTGCAAAGTTATTGATATTTTCTCAAACTGCAAGCAAAAAACATACATTTGCACACTCCTAGCAGCTCTTTTCTCGCTCACTGCTACAGCCCAAACCCTCAACGCACGCTACCTCGACTATATCGAACGCTACAAGGCTATAGCCATGGAGCACAGCAAGACGCTAGGCATCCCGGCAAGCATCACCCTGGCCCAAGGTCTGCTCGAGAGTCGTGCCGGTCAGAGCTATCTTGCGACCCGCGGCAACAACCACTTTGGCATCAAGTGCCACAAGTGGGCAGGCGAGGCGGTAGAGTATGACGACTCGCTCAAGCACGACTGCTACCGCAAGTATGAGACTGCCGAGGAGTCGTTCAACGATCATGCCAAGTTCCTCAAGGGCAAACGCTACGGGCCACTCTATGAGCACCATGTATCAAAGTATCGCCAGTGGGCTCACGGACTGCGTCGCTGCGGCTATGCCGAGGATCCTGCCTATCCCCAAAAGCTCATCGCACTCATCGAGCAATATGAGCTCTACAAGTTTGACAACGCCCAGCGTGACACTACCACCATTGAGACAACATCGACACAAAACCAGACCGTAGAGGCCGCACCCAAGACAGCTGATAACCCCACAGCCAAACCCGCAGAGCCAACCGCTAACGCTAAGCCTCCGGTACGCCACAAGCCCGAGCGCAAACCCGAGAAGCCAGTGCCCTTCCCGCAATCAAAGATAGGAAAGCGCATCGAGCCCGTTGAGCCCGAAAAGACCACACCCAAGGTTGCCGACCAGCAAGCCGCCAAGCAAACCAAGGAACTTGCCGAGCCCACCAAAGCCACAACCGAGCCCACCAAGGCCAAGCAAGAACCCAAGGCCAAGCAGGAGCAGGTCAAGGAACCAGTTAAGGAGCAGCAAGAACCAGCCAAGGCAAGCAAGCGACAGCACAACCAGCGACGCTCAAGCACCACAAGCCCACTAAAAGGCAGCACCGACAACTAAATCTCACCTCGAAGCATCGAAACTTCGATCCATCGAAATATCGATTTTTCGATAATTCGATAATTCGATAATTCGAGTCCTCGAAATTTCAACAACTCAATAAATACATCTCTATGATTAACATCCACTCCGTCAATGGTTATATGACGCTACTCTCTTGGCGACTAGGCAACATCTTGCAACTTGCCACTCAGAGTTTTTGTAAACGATTTGTTGACTTCAAAGTTGACCCCTGTGGTCGACTACGTGACCAAATGGAAATGGCAGCCCGCACCGTACCAGCCAACATTGCTGAAGGTTCATCGCGTCACCAGACAAGCTACGAAACAGAGTTAAGGTTGCTTGATGTAGCACGTGCAAGCGTCAGCGAACTTGAGGGGGATTATATAAACTGGCTTATGCGTCATGGGACAACAATGTGGCATACCAATGACCCAAGATATGTAGAGGTACGCAACTATCAACTTCAAGATGCTCCCATGCTTACGCAGGACTATCTGGCCGAGATTAGCGAGTATACCATTGCCGAATATGCTCGTTTTGCCACGTTGCTCCGCACCGACGATTCAATCCACTCGGCATGCGCTATTGTAGTGCTATGCGAGCGCGTAAAACAGCTCTTAACTGCCCAAATCAACAAGCGACTGACCGACTTCAAAGAAGAAGGAGGCTTTACCGAGAATATGACCCAAGAACGACTTGCTACCCTAAAAGACAAAGCCGCTACCGAGGGGGCTCCATGTTGCCCCAAATGCGGAGCCCCTATGCAACAACGCACCATCAAAAAGGGGACTCGTCAGGGAGAGCAGTTTTGGGGATGCACCAATTATCCAAAATGTGACGGAACGCGACGAATATAAGCCGTGCCCTCGAAACATCGAGATATCGAATACTCAATTTTTTCGATAATTCGAAGCATCGATCCATCGAAACATCGATCCATCGAAGCGTCGATAATTCGATAACTTAAAGCTTGTTTTTGCTGGCGTTAAAAAAGTATCAACAAAAATGCGTTGCGATTGAAATATTTTATGTAATTTAGCACCTTGTAAATAACTTAAACTATTAAAACTAAAATTATATGCCTAAAATTGCTCAGCGCGGCATCGACATGCCCGCATCACCTATCCGCAAGCTTGCCCCCTATGCAGTAGCTGCTAAGGAGCGCGGCATTAAGGTGTATCACCTCAACATTGGCCAGCCCGACCTTCCAACTCCCCAACAGGGTCTTGACGCCCTCAAGAACATCGACCGCACAGTGCTCGAGTACTCTCCCTCACAGGGTTACCAGTCTTATCGCGAGAAGATGGTGGGTTACTATGCCAAGTACAACATTAACCTCACCCCCGACGACATCATCGTTACCTGCGGTGGTAGCGAGGCAGTACAATATGCCTTCATGGCTTGCCTCAACCCCGGTGACGAACCCATCATTCCCGAGCCCGCCTATGCCAACTACATGGGCTTTGCTTGCGAGACTGGTGCTAAGGTGCGCACTATCACCACTCACATCGAGGACGGTTTTGCACTGCCCAGCGTTGAGGAATTTGAGAAGCTCATCAACGAGAACACTCGCGCCATCATGATATGCAACCCCAACAACCCCACAGGTACCCTGTATACCCGCGAGGAGCTGGAGCAACTGCGTGACCTGGTCAAGAAGTATGACCTGTACCTCTTTGCCGACGAGGTTTACCGCGAGTATGTTTACAGCGATGCTCCCTATGTAAGTGCTATGCACCTCGAGGGCATTGAGGACAACGTGGTAATGATTGACTCTGTATCAAAGCGTTACAGCGAGTGCGGCATCCGCATTGGTGCTCTCATCACTCGCAATGCCGAGGTACGTGCCGCTGTTCTCAAGTTCTGTCAGGCTCGTCTGAGTCCCCCATTGATTGGTCAGGTTGTTGCCGAGGCATCGCTCGACACTCCCCAAGAGTACCACAAGGCCGTTTATGACGAGTACATCGCTCGCCGCAACTGCCTGGTTGAGGGCTTGAACAAGATACCCGGTGTGTATTCACCCATGCCCATGGGCGCCTTCTATACAGTAGTTTCACTGCCCGTTGACGACAGCGACAAGTTCTGCCAGTGGTGTCTCGAGGAGTTCAGCTACGAGGGCGAGACAGTGATGATGGCTCCCGCTACCGGTTTCTATGCAACCAAGGGTGCAGGCAAGAACGAGGTGCGCATGGCCTATGTGCTCAAGATCGACGACTTGAAGCGCGCTCTCATCGTGCTCGAGAAGGCTCTTGAAGCTTATAACAAGAAATAATCAATAACAATAGCCAGCATCGGGAGTAACAAGGCTCTTGATGCTGGCATATTTTTTGCCGCAATAACAATAATATTCACTTTTTTTCAAAAAAAATTACCGTATGAAGAAATCTCTGTTAATTATGGGCGCAGCACTTATGATGCTTGGCGCTGTTTCATGTTCAGGTGGTGACGGTGCTGTAAACAAAGACCTCACCGACCGCGAAGTCCTCACCCTCATTTATGAGCAAATGAATGGTGCCAAGTGGGCCGAAGATACTGCTGGCTGGTGCAGCGACAAGCCACTGAGCGAGTGGGAAGGCGTTGAAGCCGAGACCATCGATGGCGTAGAACGCGTTGTGGGCCTCAAGCTCAACGATGACTCTCTTAAGGGCAACATCCCTGCTGAGATCGTTAACCTTACCGAACTTAAGGAACTCTCATTCTACACTCGTGCTTACGATGCCGACATCACTAACGCCGTTCCTGCTGGCATCTTCAGCATGGCTAAGCTCGAAGACCTGCGTCTGTTTATCCACGGCAAGGGCCATTACACTCTGCCCACCGAGATGAACCTGCCCGCTATCAAGCAACTCCACATCACACGTGCCGAAGGTCCCTTCGACGTACTTTGCAACCTCACTACTCTAGAGGAGCTGCAGATGTTCAACTTCAAGGGTGCTATCCCCGAGAACATTGGCAACCTCGCTAACCTTGAGACACTGTGGTGGGAGACAAGCGAAGATCCCCAAGGCCGCGTTCCCGCTTCAATCAACAAGCTCTCTAAGCTTGAGCACATCCAAATCGACTACACCAATGGCATCGCTGGTGGCGTGAAGGCTGCCGACGCTCCCTTCCCCGTTGAGGTATGGGATATCCCCACACTGCAATACGTATTCCTGCGCTGCGTTGCTAGCCAGCCCAGCACTCTGCCCGCCGAGAAGATTGCTGCTATGAAGGAGCTCAAGAACGTTACCATCATCGACTGTGGCATCGAGGGTACTATTCCCGCCGAGATGTTCACTAGCCCCAAGCTGTACAGCTTCAGCATCTATCGTTGCAACCTCACTGGTGAGATTCCTGCTGCCATTGGCAACTGCCCCGAACTCAGCACCATCAACCTGAGCTACAACAAGCTCAGCGGCACAATCCCCGCAACTATCGGCAAGTGCACTAAGCTGTTCACACTCTCACTCGAGGACAATGCCGAGCTGGGTGGTTCACTCCCCGCTTCACTGGCAAGCTGTGAGAAGCTGAGCATGTTCAGCGTTAAGAACACCAAGGTTTCTCAAGATGTTCCCGCTGCTCTCAAGTCTCACGCTAACTTCTCAAAGTGGCGTCTGTTCTAATTACTGACAAGTAATCACACCATCAAGCGGGGTGTACCACAGCGGTGCATCCCGCTTATATTTTACCCCACAAAAAAGCAACACAACATCGCGATGTTGTGTTGCTTTTATTATCTAGAAATTCTAGATATTCTAGATTATCTAGCCTTTATCCGAGCGAAGCGAACTCAAGGGAGTGAGCAGCGGATGTTGGGACTGCACTCCTATGCTGTCCGCAGTGCCTCAGGCACTATAGCCCGTGCCGCGCCTGGCGAACCTCCCTTAACCCTTTAACCCCTTTACTTTGTAATAAGGTCGATGATATAGTCGGGGGTTGCGGTGTGGGCGTTGATGGTGAGTACGTAGCCCTCGGCTGTCTTCTTGCACTCCACCTTGGCGCCGGTCTCAAACTCTACAGCGCTCTTAACCTTGCACTGCAGTGGCAGGGTTACGGTAGTGGCGTCGTGCTGTGTTACGTGCACATAGAGGTGTTCGCCCTTGCGTGTGGTTGCACCCCACTCCTGCGGCTTGATGTCACCAGCCTTGGTACCCTTGATAGTCGCACCATACTGACGCATCCACTGGCCTAGTTCCTTGAGACGTAAAAGGGCCGTTGCAGGCAACTCGCCGTTGGGTTGAGGACCTATGTTCATGAGCAGGTTGGCTCCGTGACCCGATGTGCGCACGAGCAGTGCTACGATCTGGTCAAGGGTCTTATAGTTCTGGTCCTGGATGCGGTAGCCCCACATGCCATTCATAGTGGTGCAAGTCTCCAGCGGATTCTTCACGCTTATTTGCATACCCTCCTGTACCCAGCCTGTGGTATTCTCGCCAGGGAGGTCACGCTCAAAAATCTGGATGTCCTCGCCGGGGATGACGCTGCCATGGTGGTTGTTGCCAATGAGGCACGCTGGCTGCAGCTTGTGAATGAGCGCATACTGCTCGTTGAGGCGCCAGTCAAAGGGTGTCTTATCCTCGTCGTGGTCCCACATGCCGTCGAACCAGATGGCGCCAATATTGCCATAGCGAGTGAGCAGCTCGGTAAGCTGAGCGTTCATGAACTTGAAGTAGTGGTCATAGTCGGCCTTAGTGGTATCCTTACCACACTTTGTGCCTGTGCGGCCCATGGGATAGTCCTCACGGCCCCAGTCGAGGTGACTGTAGTAGAGGTGCAGGCGTATTCCCTCGTCGTGGCAGGCATCGGCTAGCTGGCGAATGATGTCGCGTTTATAGGGAGTAGCATCAACGATGTTGTAGTCGCTCACGTCGGTCTTCCACAAGCTGAATCCCTCGTGGTGGCGCGATGTGAATGTCACATAGCCCGCACCAGCGTCCTTGAAGGCCTTGACCCACTCGCGTGCGTTGAAGTGGTGGGGATAGAAGGCGTCAGCTACCTTGCTGTATTCCTCGAGCGTGATACCAGCGTTTTGCATGTACCACTCGCCCTGAGCAAAGGTGCTATACAGGCCCCAGTGGATGAAGATGCCCAGGCGGCACTCGTCAAACTCGGCACGCGACTTCAGGTTCTCTTCACAAGGTACATATCCGGGCTGAGCCTTCATCTCAACACCGCTCAGCAGCGCTACCGCCAGCGTAACTATCAACAGTATTTTTTTCATCTTTGTCTTTAGTTTATTAGTAGTGTCCGGTTAAAATTGCGAGAGTTGCTCACGCTTCTTCAAACACTGTCAGTTACGACACTTTGGTATAACCGGGGCTTGGTATAGAATAAAAAAGAAAATGATTTTTTTAGTTTATATGGCTCACGCCAAGAAAATGGAGGACTCTGTCCTCAAAATGATAATACACTATCTGTGAGGTAATTCCATTT
>JAGHTV010000191.1 GCA_018065165.1 Candidatus Sodaliphilus fimicaballi
ATGCTATTATAGGCAAACGGTGACTCAATGTAAGAGGGATCCTGGTCAGACCATGGTATTCCAATCTTTGAACCGCCCACCTCGTTGATGATGTCGCAAGCACCTTCTATAATTTGTATGGTTGCGTCGAGGTTGCTTTTATAGTCTTCTGAAGGTGTGTTCTTGAAGACAGAACCAAAGTTCTTGTAACTCAAGCCCTCGTCAGTCACATTACCATCGTCATCCAGCGCATTGTGCGAGCGCAGGTAGTTCATGGCTGTTTCATATCGAGTGCCGCTCTTGGCGCCTTCCCATGTGGTTTGCAGTACGCAGGTAGCCTCGTAGAGGTCCTTTGCCACTGCACACACATATTTGTACTCCAGCTCGCTCAACTGGCTCACATCGCGTGGTTTGCCATTGCGGAAGAGCACATACTCAATGCCATGGTAACCCAGAAGACCCGAGTTGAGTTGTTTCACTTTGTTGTCGATGTCGCCCATGATAGAAGCATCACGGAGCACGCCTGCCAGCGCAGCCTGTTCTACAGGCCATGTATCGGTGTGTGGGTCGATAGAATACTCATCGGCGGCACCAAAGAGGAATGCCTCTGAATGCTCCCAGTCGGCACGAGCCACTCCCCACTGGTAGCAAGCAGCGTCGAGAGCTGCCTGTGAGCCTTCTACAACTTCGTTATTCACATCATTCTCATTACTGCATGAAGTGGACACTCCACATGCCAGTAGTCCAATTGTTAAGACCTTTGATAAAAATTTAATCTGTGTCATTGTAATATCTTTTTTATTATGATAATTTATTTCTTTACTTCTGCTGTTTCTCATTATGTGGTTTTAGACCTTACTCCTTAAAAAAACCAAGCCTGATATGCAATGCTCAAACTGATGCTCGGCTCGTTGTTAAACGGCTGAACATACAATGGACTGTCAGGATTCAATCCGTTGTTGTTGGGTTTTTGGAAGTATCGGTAGGCATACTCGCCCTTCACCACTATCTGTTTTATAGGATGATAGTTGAAGCCCACCGTGTAGCGGTAGGGAGCACACGACCTGTACTGACTCTTGTAAGTTCCCTTTAACATCGTGTCGTAGTGCTCAAAGCGGCCAAAGAGGTACAGCTTCTGGCTGCCGTTCAGTTTCTTTACCTGCGAGAATATATCATATCCTGCCTCGATGCTGTAAGACAGTGCGCTGCTGCCAATGTTGGTATTGTGGAACGGGTTGCCGTCCTGATACTTGTGGTGGGTTGAGTTGGCCTTGTTGTATTCCGAGATGCGGTCGGCATCAGTGAGATGGGCATAGTCTATAGAACCTCGCACAATCCAGTTCCAGCGTTTCAACTCAAAGTCGCTGGCAACTATTGACAGCGCGCCCTTCACATCGTCGTAAGAGGATCCCGGGTCCTAGATGGAGTTGCGGAAGGTATATCCGTAGTAACCGCTTAGGCCTAT
>JAGHTV010000414.1 GCA_018065165.1 Candidatus Sodaliphilus fimicaballi
GCCCTTAACAAAAGCACGACTGCTATGACCGCTGCACAGGTAGGCGACATGCTCAAGACAAGCTTCGAGGAGGTTGACAATGCTGTGGGGACCGATATTGACGCACAGACTCGGGCTTATGCCGACCTGCTTGCCAAGTCGTTGCCCGACATCCGCACTCAGCCCATGAGTCTTGTCAACATCGTTGAGCACATCATTGCTAGTAATCTGAATGCCAACGAGAGTGACCATGAGACAATCTTCCTGCATTCGTTCCAAAATTGCGTCATGGATTTTGCCACTAAGCGTAATGGCGGTACCGTGCGTGAGTTCCTCAACTACTGGGATCAGAAAGGTGACAAGATTACCGTTCCTGCAACCGAGAACTCAAATGCAATCAACATTCTCACCATACACAAGTCTAAAGGACTTGAGGCCGAGTGTATTGTAATTCCTAAAGCATCATGGAACATTGAGGCCGATGCTCGTAATGACAACTTATACTGGATTGATGCCAAGACCTGGCTTGACGAGGGCGTGCGTGATTTCTTGACAAAGGAAAAATTGGGCATGATTGACGAGAGCATTGTCGCTCCCATATTCTCGGTTTCTAAAAAGGTAATGCGCGACTTGGCTAAGACTAGTTACTATAGCCAGTTCACAAGCAGGCGTGACCAGGACATGTACATCGACAACATCAATAAGACCTATGTTGCCTTTACTCGTCCGTGCAAGGAGTTGCTCATATTTGCCGTGAAATCAAAGGTTAAAGGCAGGATTTACGACAAGTTGGCCAGCATTATTCCTGCAATGGTAGGCGATGGCTACTTCCGCCAGTTGTCAATAGATGAGATTCCCCTCGTCAATCCCGAGATGCCTCAGCCGCAAGATGGTACAGGATGGTATCAGATGGGCGAACCCTATGCCGAACATGATACTGTCGAGACCACCATTAACTGGAAGCCTGTGCCCCTGCCTCCCTATAAGGTGAGCAAGTCGGTAATCAAGGTTGCTCTGCCCGAGAACGAGGTATCGGCACGCACCGAGGGCAAGCGTCTGCATGCGTTCATGAGCCGCATCAACTATGTGAGCGATTGCGAGCAAGTGTTAAGCTATTGCCTGCGTCGCGGTATCATCACCGATGTGGATACCGATGTGTGGAATCTGAACCGATTGCGTCAGCTGTGCGAGCGTCTGGGTACCGAGGCTCCGTATTGCGAGTGGTTTGCCTGCGATAATGAAATTCTCAACGAGCGTTCGATGCTTGTGTGGGAAATCGATCCACTGACTAACGAGAAAAACCTCGTCGTTAGGCGTCCCGACCGCATCATCAGGCGTCCCGATGGCCGTGTGGTTGTGGTCGACTACAAGTTTGGCAAGATTGTAGAGGACGAACATGTAACTCAAGTCAGCAACTACATGAATGCATTGGTCGACGCTGGCGAGTCGCAGGTCGAGGGCTACTTGTGGTATGTCGAACTTGACGAGATAAAGCAAGTGACTTTGTAGTTTTTGGTAGGGTAGAGGGCAACATTACACCGTTTCCACTTTGCTCTGTCGTGAAATTTCACTACCTTTGCACAACAGTTAAAAACATCCATCTTTTACACTCTCATGCAGCAAAAGATTATTATTCTTGACTTTGGTTCACAAACGACCCAGCTCATAGGCCGTCGTGTGCGTGAACTGAACATGTATTGCGAAATTGTACCCTACAACAAGTTTCCCGTCGACGACCCCGAGGTGATAGGTGTAATCCTCTCTGGTTCACCATTCTCGGTATATGACGAGAGCGCGTTCAAGCTCAATCTTGAGCCCATCAAGGGTAAGTATCCCATCTTAGGCATCTGCTATGGCGCTCAGTATATCGCTTACACCAATGGCGGTAACGTTGAACCCGCTGGTAGCCGTGAGTATGGCCGCCAAAACCTCACCACAATCGACAAGGATTGTCCCCTGTTCAAGGGCTTTGACGATAATAGCCAGGTGTGGATGAGTCACGGCGATACCATCACTGCCATCCCCACAGGTGCCCATGTAGTGGCTAGCACTCCACAGGTGCAGAATGCCGCTTACTACATCCCCTCGTTTGAAGGCAAGCCTCTCTTTGGCGTTCAGTTCCACCCCGAGGTGTTCCACAGCGTTCAAGGCACACAGTTGCTCAAGAACTTCGTGGTTGATGTGTGCGGTGGTAAGCAAGACTGGTCGGCTGCCAACTATATCGAGACTACCGTCAAGGAACTGCGTGAGCAGATAGGCTCTGATCGCGTTATCTTGGGTCTTTCGGGCGGTGTCGACAGCTCGGTATGTGCAGTGCTGCTCAATCGCGCCATTGGTGACCAGCTCACTTGTATCTTCGTTGACCACGGTATGCTGCGCAAGAACGAGTTTACCGATGTGATGAAGGACTATGAGTGCCTTGGCCTCAATGTGATAGGCGTTGACGCAAGCGATAAGTTCCTAGGCGACCTTGAGGGCGTAACCGAGCCCGAGAAGAAGCGCAAAATCATTGGCCGCGACTTCAT
>JAGHTV010000079.1 GCA_018065165.1 Candidatus Sodaliphilus fimicaballi
GTTCACCTACTCTTGAGCGCTCTTGAATAATGCCTAGACCTCGGGAGCGTGGCGTACAGTGTCGATGAGCTCAACGATCTCGACCAAGAGTTCTTCCTTAGCACCACGTGGTGTGATTGCGGGAGTACCCAGACGCAAACCTGAAGTCTGGAACGCGCTGCGGTCGTCAAAGGGAACCATGTTCTTGTTGGCAGTAATGTCGGCTGCTACGAGAGCCTTCTCGGCAACCTTACCGGTGAGCTCGGGGAACTTAGTGCGCAAGTCAACGAGCATGCTGTGGTTGTCGGTACCACCTGAGCAAATCTTGTAGCCCTTGTCGGTGAGAGCCTGTGCCATAGCGCGTGCGTTGGCGCGAACCTGTGTTTGATATTCCTTGAACGAGGGATCGAGTGCCTCGCCAAATGCTACAGCCTTAGCTGCGATTACGTGCTCGAGGGGACCGCCCTGTACACCGGGGAATACAGCGCTGTCGAGCAGTGCCGACATCTTGCGAATCTCGCCCTTCTTTGTAGCCTTGCCCCAGGGGTTCTCAAAGTCCTTACCCAGCAAGATGATACCGCCACGAGGACCGCGCAGTGTCTTGTGTGTAGTACTTGTAACGATGTGAGCATATTTCAAGGGGTTCTCGAGCAGACCTGCTGCGATGAGACCTGCGGGGTGAGCCATGTCAATCATGAGCAGAGCGCCCACCTTGTCGGCAATGGCGCGCATGCGTGCGTAGTCCCACTCGCGGCTGTAAGCGCTGGCACCACCCACGATGAGCTTGGGTTGCTCGCGCAGAGCCACCTCTTCCATCATGTCGTAGTCAACGAGGTTGGTATCGGCTGTTACGTTATACTCGCACTGGTTGAAGTGCATACCTGAGAAGTTTACAGGGCTACCGTGTGACAGGTGACCACCGTGAGCCAGGTTCAGACCCATGAACTTGTCACCGGGCTTGAGGCATGCCATGAATACAGCCATGTTAGCTTGTGCACCACTGTGGGGCTGTACGTTGGCATACTCGGCACCAAAGAGTTTCTTGATACGTTCGATGGCCAGAGTCTCAGCCTCGTCAACGAATTGGCAACCACCATAGTAGCGGTGTCCGGGATAACCCTCGGCATACTTATTAGTAAGGCAACTGCCCATAGCTTGCATCACTTGAGGGCTAACGAAGTTCTCGCTGGCGATCAACTCGATGCCTTGTTGCTGGCGTTGTTGTTCTTTCGCGATGATGTCAAATAATACTTGATCTTTTTCCATATTGTGTGATTTTTAGAAGGTTATTTGTGTGTTGTGCAAATGTACTACAAATATAACCTTCAAGCAAATTAATTTATTTCTTTTTCTTGCGCACTGTCCAGCCAAAGTGTCCCAGTTCCTCGCCCAGCGTGTAGTAATGACCGTGACAATAGGTGATGAGGTCGGCCTTCTTCAGGTCGAGTGCTCCTGTCACAGGGTCGAGATACTGCTCGTCGGCAATGACGTTGGTCACCTCGGCAATAAACATGTCGTGAGTACCCAGTCTCATGATATCCTTGACGCGGCATTCAATGCTCAGGGGTGCCTCGTCGATGTAGGGGGCATCAACCGTCTGTCCCTTGATGGGCGTTAGGTTCATCTCCTTCCACTTGTTGCAGTCGCGTCCCGAGCGCACGCCACACCAGTCGGTGGCTCGTGCCAGTGCACGATTGGTGAGGTTGAGCGTGAAAGCCATATTCTTCTCTATGATGTGATGGCTGTGACGCTCAGGCCTTATCGACACATAGCACATGGCTGGGTCGCTGCATATGGTGCCCGTCCATGCCGCTGTGAGCATGTTATACTCCTCGGGCGTAGCTCCACAACTCACCAGCAGGGCTGGCAAGGGATATATCATGGTGCCGGGTCTCCAGTTTTGCTTCATCTTACTTGAGTACGATTTCAGCTTGATTGACGGTGCACTCGCAGTGGTGGCAGCGCAGCACGATCTTCTCGCGGTCGATGACATGGAAGCGTGTGCGCATGGGCTCGTTGTTGCTTATGCACTTGGGATTGTTGCACTTAACGATGTTGTTGAGTTCTTCGGGAACAGCTACCTTGTGCTTGTTCACTACCTCATAGTCCTTGATTACATTGATGATGGCAGTGGGAGCGATAACAGCGATGCGGTTGAGGGTCTCCTCGGGGAATTGCACATCGGCAATCTTGATGATGCCCTTCTTGCCCATAAGCTTGCTGTCAAGGTTAAAGCCTATGGTCACGCTGCTTGTGAGGTCCTTAATACCCAGCATTGACACAACCTTAAATAGTGACTCGCTGGGAATATGGTCAATTACGGTGCCGTTTTTGAGTGCGGCTACTGCAAGTTCTTTCTTTTCCATTGTTGTAATATTTTAATCGGTTAAGCCGTTAACCTTTTAATCTTTAAACGATTAACCCTTTAACCTGTTTACTCTTTAACCTGTTAACCTATTAACCTATAAACCTGTTAACCTTTTAAACCTTTTAAACCTTTATAATTCTATCCCCAACGCACGGCATATGATTGCCTGACGGGCAAACAGACCGTTCTTTGCTTGCTGGAAGTAGTAAGCCTTGGGACTGTCGTCAACATCTTGAGTAATCTCGGTGATGCGGGGCAGTGGGTGCAGCACGCGCAGGTTGTCCTTGCTGCCCTCGAGCATTGATGCACGCAGGGTGTACAGGCTCTTGACACGTTCATATTCCATAAGGTCGCTGAAGCGTTCACGCTGCACGCGAGTCATGTACAGGATGTCGGTTTGGTTGATGATATCCTCGTTAAACTCGGTTGTCTCGGTGTACTTGATGCCCTTCTTGTCGCAGAAGTCCTTGTACTGCTTGGGCATCTTGAGCTCGTCGCATGCCACAAAGTTGAAGGTGGGGTTGAAGTACTGCATTGCCTCGAGCAGTGAGTGTACTGTGCGGCCATACTTGAGGTCGCCCACCATGGTTATTGTAAGGTCGTTGAGACGGCCTTGAGTCTTGTAGATGCTATACAGGTCAAGCATGGTTTGTGACGGGTGCTGGTTAGCGCCGTCGCCTGCGTTGATGATGGGCACGGGCGAAATCTCGCTTGCATATCGTGCTGCTCCCTCAAGGTAGTGTCGCATCACAATGAGGTCGGCATAGTTGCTAACCATCATAATGGTGTCCTTGAGAGTCTCACCCTTTGACTGGCTGCTGGTCTTAGCATCGCTGAAACCAATCACACGACCGCCTAGGCGGTTTACTGCAGTCTCAAAGCTCAGGCGTGTGCGAGTCGATGGCTCAAAGAATAATGTTGCCACTACCTTGCCCTCGAGCAAACGCTGATTAGGCTGTTTTTCAAACTCTCCTGCTCGCTCAAGTAAAGACAGTATCTCGTCTTTGCTGAGGTCTGAAATAGATACCAAACTCTTTGTCATTGTTGTATTATGTGTTTTATTTAGTTGTTGGCATATAAAAAAAGCCTCATCACAACCCCTGATGGTTGAGACAGGCTTCGCTACCTTCGACTATCATTGCTCTGCGGGCAGCGGTGCTGCATGCAGGTGAGAGCACGGGGCTCACTGTAGCCGATGTGTAATGAACTTCCATTCATATCAGTGCAAAGGTAGTAAAAATTCATCGCTCCACCAAGTGCATTTGTTCAAAAATACGCACCTTGTTGATAAAAAGTATCATCTTGGCACGATTATACATTTTTGACTTTGTCATTTGCTGAAAATAGAGTAATTTTGTAGAATAATTTGTTAATTGGAATGAAACGCTCAAGAGTGAACCATATATGGACGGCTTTAATGGCATTGGTAATCATACCGATGGCAATATCGTGTAGCTCTACCAAGCACGTCCCCGACGGCAAACTCTTGCTTGATAATGTAAAAATCAATGTCAACGACAACAAGCGTTCAGTCGAGTCGGCCGAGTTGTTCAACTACCTGCGTCAAACGCAAAACCACAAGGTATTGGGCGGACTTAAGCTCCAATTGGCACTTTACAACATGTCGGGTCACGACAGCACCAACTGGTTCAACCGCTGGATTCAGCGTGTGGGTACTCCGCCGGTCATCTACGACTCTACGCTCACCGTTGCTAGTGCCAACCAGTTGCACACAGCCCTCAAGAATCGTGGCTACATGAACAACGAGGTTACCTACAATGTGCAGCGCGACAGCGCCCACAAGAAGGCCCGCGTCAACTACGACATCACCCTTAACGAGCCTTATTACATCTCGTCAATCGCTTACAACATCGACAACGATACGCTCAGCGACATCATACTCAGCGACTCGGCCAACTTCCCTATCAAGGTGGGGGCATTGCTCGACCGCAACAAGCTGGATGTGTGGCGCCAGAGTATTACCGAGAATCTCCGCAATCACGGCTACTATGCCTTCAACAAGGATTATGTGACCTTTACTGCCGATACTGCTGCTGGCTCGCGTGCCGTCGACATCACGCTCAATACTATGGCTCCCTACAAGAGCGAGCGTATGCCATATTACACATCGCACAAGCCTTTCTATGTACGCAAGGTTACCTATGTGACTGGCTTTGACCCAGTGCTCATGCACGACGGCTACTTTGGCACCGATACCATCCACTACAACGACCTCGTGATTATGACCAACGAGGACAGCTACTTGCGCAACTCGATTATCGACGAGTGCAACTATATCGAGCCGGGAAAACAATACAACGCCGACGATGTCAACCGCACCTATAAGGCTCTGGGCCGACTCAATGTGATAAAATTCATCAACATCGACCTGCAGCCGGTAGGGGAGGTCGATGGCAAGATATGGCTCGATGCCTATGTGCTCTTGTCACGCGACAAGTCGCAGTCGTTCTCGGTTTCGCTCGAGGGTACCAATAGCGAGGGTGACCTGGGATTTGGTCTAGGTCTGGACTATCGTCACCGCAACCTGCTCAAGGGTTCTGAGACGCTCAATGCCAAGTTCCGCATGAACTACGAGAGCCTCTCGGGCGACCTCAGTGGCCTCATCAACAACAACTACAGCGAGTATGTAGGCGAGGTGGGATTGTCTTACCCCAAGTTCAAGTTCCCATTGCTCAAGCAGAGTTTCAAACGCAAGATTCAGGCTTCTACCGAGCTTGCCACCAGTTTCAACTATCAGGAGCGTCCCGAGTACACCCGCATCATTGCCGGTGCTGGCTGGCGTTATCAGTGGAGCGAGCAGTCACAGCAGCAGCGTCACATCTTCAACCTGCTCGATCTCAACTATGTCTACTTGCCCAAGAGTCGCTCACACTTCCTCGACAGCATCTCTAACCCATTGCTGCGCTACTCTTATGAGGACCACTTCATCATGCGCATGGGTTACAACTACTATCGCACCAATAAGCGTGTCAACTCGCCGCTGACACAGCATTTTCAACCCAATGTCTACACCCTGCGTGCAGCATTTGAGACTGCAGGCAATGTACTATATGGTATATCAAATCTTGTGGGGCAGAAACGCGAGGTCGACGACTCTTACAAAGTGTTTGGCATACGTTATGCCCAGTATGTCAAGGCCGAGGCCGACTATGCTATCACTCACAACTTTGACCCGCGCAACTCCATCGCCTTCCATGCTGGTGCAGGTGTGGCTGTTCCCTATGGCAACTCTACCGTGCTGCCATTTGAGAAGCGTTTCTATGCCGGTGGTGCCAATGGCGTGCGTGGTTGGGGCGTGCGCACACTGGGTCCGGGTAGCTTCAACTCGTCTAATTCGCAAAATAGTTTCATATATCAGTGTGGCGACATCCGTCTCGACCTTAACCTTGAGTATCGTGCCAAGTTGTTCTGGGTTATCGAGTTGGGCGCATTTATTGACGCTGGTAACATCTGGAC
>JAGHTV010000234.1 GCA_018065165.1 Candidatus Sodaliphilus fimicaballi
TATTAAAGGAGCAAGAGTCAACAATCTTAAAAATGTTGACCTTACAATACCTCGTGGCAAACTTGTCGTTATCACAGGTCTATCAGGTTCTGGCAAGTCGTCACTGGCATTCGACACTTTATATGCCGAGGGACAACGCAGATATGTTGAGAGCCTATCGTCATATGCACGACAGTTTTTAGGTCGTATGTCCAAACCCGACTGTGATTTCATCAAAGGTCTCCCTCCTGCAATTGCAATTGAACAAAAGGTAAACAATCGTAATTCTCGTAGTACCGTTGGCACATCAACTGAGATATACGATTACTTGAGGTTGTTGTTTTCTCGCATTGGTAAGACATATTCTCCAGTAACAAACACTCAGGTAAAAAAACACGCTTCCAACGATGTACTTCAATGTATCAATGAGTATAAAGATGGAACCCGGTTTGCAATCGTTTCTCCTATCATTGTTCCTGATGGTCGTTCTCTTGAAACTCAACTGGATATATTATTAAAAGGTGGTTATTCACGACTGGTACACAAGGGACAGTTTGTTCAGATATCAGAACGCATGCAGTCTTGTAATGATATCAACATCAATGATTACGACCTGTTAGTCGACCGAATGAGCGTTACCCATCTCAAGGATGATGAGATGCGTATACTTGACTCGCTGGAGACTGCATTCTTTGAGGGTAACGGCGAGTGCCGTATCATTGTGTGGGACAATGGTGTCGTGAAAACGCACACATTCTCAAAAAGGTTTGAGGCCGATGGAATTACATTTATTGAACCATCTGATCTCATGTTCAACTTTAACAATCCTATTGGTGCTTGTTCTTGCTGCGAAGGGTTTGGCAAGGTAATGGGAGTTGACGAGAACCTGGTTATACCCGACAAAACGCTTTCAGTATATGACGATGCTGTAATGTGCTGGCGCGGTCAAGTGATGAGTCAATGGAAATCCGATTTTATTCACGCCGCTACTCGTCATGGTTTCCCTATCCACAAACCCTACTTTCAACTGACTCCGGAGGAAAAGGACTACTTGTGGCATGGTGATGAATATTTTGGTGGTATTGACGCTTTCTTTGAATATGTAAAGAGTAAATCATATGCCATCCAATATCGTGTCATTTTGTCACGCTATCGCGGCAAGACTACATGTCCGGTATGTCATGGCTCAAGATTGAAACCCGAAGCGTCATATGTAAAGGTTGCTGGCAAATCAATCAACGAATTAGTTGTTATGCCAATTGATGAGTTAACTACATGGTTTGATAACCTTGAGTTAGATGAGAATGATGCAAATATTGCCAAGAGACTTTTAATTGAAATCAAGAATCGCTTGTCATTCCTTAACGATGTTGGATTAAGTTATCTTACACTCGACCGACTTTCTGGAACTCTATCGGGTGGTGAAAGTCAGCGTATTAATCTTGCAACATCTCTTGGCAGTTCTCTGGTAGGATCAATTTACATTCTTGACGAACCAAGCATTGGGCTTCACTCAAGAGATACTCACCGACTTATAAAGGTTTTAAGTATGCTTAAACAATTAGGCAATACTGTTGTTGTCGTTGAGCATGATGAAGACATTATGCGTGCTGCTGACTATCTTATTGATGTGGGTCCCGAGGCAGGTCGTCATGGAGGAGAAATAATCTTCCAAGGTAATTTTAATGATTTAAACAAGAATGACATTAGTTACACTGCAAAATACCTAACCCAAAGACTACAAATACCACTCCCCTCTTTCCGTCGCAAGTGGCGTAATTATATTGAAGTCAAAGGGGCTGCCGAAAACAACTTGAAGGGCATAAGCGTCAAGTTCCCACTCGACGTAATGACTGTTGTCACCGGTGTCAGTGGTTCTGGTAAATCTACGCTTGTCAATGAAATTCTCTATAAAGCATTAATGCGTCATTATGGCGAGAGCTCAGATGCCCCGGGTACTCACTCGGCATTAACGGGTGATATGAACAAGCTTACCGGAGTTGAGTTGGTTGACCAAGCCCCCATAGGCAAATCAAGCCGTAGCAATCCTGCTACATATCTTAAGGCATTTGATGAAATCAGACAATTGTTCAGTAATCAGCAATTGGCTAAGCAGATGGGATATAACGCTGGGTATTTCTCGTTCAATTCACAAGGTGGACGTTGTGAAGAGTGTAAAGGTGAAGGTACTATCACAATTGAAATGCAATTTATGGCTGATATCACATTGCCTTGTGAAGCTTGTCATGGTAAGAGATTTAGCCGCGAAGCTCTTGATGTAATGTATCAAGGTAAAACAGTATACGACATCCTTGATATGACAATTAATCAAGCTATAGATTTCTTCTCGCAATATAGTACATATAACGAAGCAAAGATTGTCAAGAGGCTTAAACCACTTCAAGATGTAGGTTTGGGTTATATCAAGTTAGGTCAATCATCGTCTACCCTTTCAGGCGGCGAAAACCAGCGTGTAAAGTTGGCCTACTTCTTAAGTAACGAACACCGTGGACACAAGATGTTTATCTTTGACGAACCAACTACCGGTTTGCACTTCCACGATATCAATACACTCATGAAGTCATTTAATCAATTGATTGATAAAGGACACACAGTTATCATCATCGAACACAATATGGATATAATTAAGTGTGCCGATTACATTATCGACTTAGGACCTGAAGGCGGCATCGATGGAGGCGAAGTTGTTGTTTGTGGTACTCCCGAAGAGGTCGCTAACCACCCAACAAGTTACACAGGCAAGTTCCTAAAAGAAAAACTAGAACAAACACATTAATATAAATATCCCCCAAATGAAGTCTCATCTGGGGGATATTAGTATAATAGATTCTATATATTATAATAGGTGTAACATGTTTTCAATTGCAATTACTGCAATACCTGCCAGATATCCAATAAGGGCGAGTAATGTGATATGCTTGAAATACCAACCAAATGATATCTTTTCAATTCCCATGGCAACAACACCAGCTGCCGAGCCTATAATAAGCATACTGCCACCTACACCTGATGTAAATGTAAGCAGATGCCAGAACAGTCCGTCTGTCTGGAAGTTAGCTGCATATTCAGGACTCATTGCATTAATGATTGAAGCATCGCTAAACATCTTAATACATGCTGATACCAAAGGTACATTATCCACAATTGACGATAGAGCGCCTATGAGTGAAGTAATTAAAAATGGCTCATGAAACTTATCGTTCATAACAGTGGCAAGATTTGAAAGTATGCCTGCTTGTTGCAACGCAGATACTGACATCAAAATACCTAAGAAGAAGATAATTGTGGGCATGTCAATGTTGCGAACAGCTTGTGAAACTCGTCCACCCAAGATTTTGTCAATGCGCAGTTTGCGTATTACAATCTCAGTTGCTAGCCAAATCATTCCGAGTGAGATAATCATTCCCATAAATGGAGGAAGTCCAGTAAGAGCCTTAAACAAAGGAACAAACAACAGACAAAGAATACCAAAAGCTAGAATCCATTTGCTCAAGTGTGGATGTTCTTGAGCAAGTCTGTTAACGCGATCACTAGTTTTTGGAGTCATAACTTCTCCATTCTTGATAAATCTAGTTGCAATAAAAGTGGGGATAACAACCGAAACAATGCTAGGAAGTAACAACTTGCCTATCAAATGCGCTGTAGTAACCTTATCGGCCATCCAAAGCATAATAGTAGTGATGTCACCTATTGGAGACCAAGCGCCACCGCTATTTGCAGCTAAAACAATTACACCGGCAAAAAGCCAACGCTCTTTTTGTTCGTTTAACAACCGGCGTAACATCATGACGATGATAATTGATGTGGTCATGTTATCGAGTAATGCCGACATAAAGAATGTGACAATTACCAGGACCCACATAAGTTTCACTTTATTCTTGACATTCAGATTTCGAGTTATGAAGTCAAAACCGCCATAACGGTCAATCAACTCAACAATCGTCATAGCACAAATCAAGAACACTACAATTTCACATGTATCACCTAAATAATATATTAGGTGTTCGTGTGTTTCTGTGTCACCCGACAACAATGTATATATGGTCCATAATGCACCACACATTACTAGGGTGAAGGTGGCTTTATTAATTTGCAATGGGTGTTCTAAAGCAATAAGCAAATAGCCTATTACGAACACAGCAATCATTGTTGTAATCATTATCGAAATATATAGAAGATTATTATCTAATACGTTCGCTGTTGGTCAATAGTTTTTTATCGTGCTTCATACCCTTTTTGGCAAGCATCACTAAAACCATAGTGACAAAAGGAAATGCAATGGGCCATTGTATTATAGCAATAGAAACTCCCTTTTGCATTAGCATCATAACGGCAATAGTAACTAACAGTGCTATTATAAGCAAAAGCAGCAGGCTAGCCATCTTAATCTGCAACTTCAAGTTCTTGAAAAGAAAAATTGTAATAATAGATAGCACAACAATTAGTAAGTCCATACTGAGCAGAACAAGAGAAGACACATTAACGCCACATGTTTCTAAAGCTCCAACCATATAAATACCGCTATCGTTAGTAAATTGAATTACGGGAAAAAAGGCGAATACAGCCATTAAAATTGAGGCTAGTAAAAGATACAGGGT
>JAGHTV010000061.1 GCA_018065165.1 Candidatus Sodaliphilus fimicaballi
TGCTTGTGCCTAGCATGAGTCGTGCCACATGAGGAACGACAAGCCCCAGGAAACCGATAGGTCCACAAAAGGCGGTTACAACGGCTGTAAGCAGGCCTGTAATAATCAGCAGCACATTGCGAGAGCGTCGCACATCAACACCCATATTGGTAGCATAGCGAGTGCCCATGAGCATAGCATTGAGTGGCTTAACCATCAGTGCCGATGCTGCCAACGAGAGCACGATGAGCGATGCAAAGACGGGCATCTGACTCACTGTTACACCCGAGAATGTGCCAAATCCCCAAGCCACATAGCTTGTGATGCCTTCCTCGGTAGCAATGCTGTTGAGCAACGAGATAAGGCTTGATGCCAAGTAGCTTACTAGGATACCAATGATGAGCAACACGGTGCTGTTCTTAACAATTGAAGAAAAGATGATGAGTACGGCCAGTACAATGCCAGCGCCTAACAGGGCACCAACGAGAATGGCAATGTAGCTACCTACAGTCTGGCCAAAGAGTCCACCCACAGTACCACCCATAGCCAGCATAACGATGGCCACGCCAAGTCCGGCACCAGTTGACACACCTAGTATCGACGGGCCCGCAAGCGGATTGTTGAATGTTGTTTGCAGCAACAGGCCCGAGATGGCGAGAGCTGCACCAGCAAGCATGGCGGTGAATACCATGGGCAAGCGAGAGTCCAGAATAATGATGTCCCAAGCCTCGTTGGCACTACCCTGCCCCGTAACTATGCTCCACACCTCGCCAGCAGGGATATCGACCGAGCCCACAAGCGTGCAAGCTACAAGCAATGCAAGCATCACTACTGCGAGCGATGCCATCACCACAATGGTGCGAGTTATACTATGAGATTGTGTCACTTGCATGGAGCAAAGAAAGTAAATTCAGTTACATTACCCTGAAAAATGTCGCGATAGTCCTTAAGCAACAAGTCGGGGTGGAACGGGAAGCGCTCGTAAAGGTGAGTTGTGTTAGTATCGCAAACATACACCTTGCGATTGCTGAATGCGTCAAACTTGTCGTTGAGGTCGTACTGTCCCTTGAGGTCTTCATAAGAGTGAATGCCAAAAGACTTGACTAACCACACATCGGCGTCCTTAGCCACAGCCAGCACCTGATTAAAGTCGAGCGACAATGAACCACTGTGGTCATCGTCGGCCCAGGGATAGATGCCACCTGCATCCTTGATGATTTGAGCCATATAACTCTTTCCACCTGGCACGTTCCACACGCCACTTATAATAGTCTCGGTCAGTACCTTGGGGTGATGGGTACCCTGAGCACACTCGGTCTTGACCTTGTTATAGTCGGCAACGACCTGATTGTAGAGTTGCTCGGCTTCGGTTTCCTTGCCCACCAGTGCACCATAGAACTTGACCCACTCGGCACGGCCAAGGGGAGTTTGCTCCATATAGTCGGCACACATAATTAGGGGAATATTGAGGCGCTCGAGCTGTTCGAAGTTACTATCTTGATAGGGAGAGAGCAATATGCCATCGGGACGAAGTTCAATCACCTTCTCGATAGTGGGAGCCATACTCGAACCACAGTCGGCAATAGTTCCTGCCTCTAGCCCCTTGAGCACAAGGCTATCGGTATAATATTGAGCATCGACAATACCCTTTACAGCCTCATGCGAACCAAGCTCGGCAAATAGCGATGAGTGAACTGCCGAGTAAACCAAAGCATTGCTGAGCGGAGTGCGAACAACTGTGCCCTCGGGCAGCGAGTCGGGCAACTGGGCGTTGACCGGCACGAGTACATAGCGTTGCATCACGCCATCGCCCCAAGGATTGGCAACGGTTGCAACCGTATAGCCGTCGTGCTGCTCCATCGTGAGCAACTTGGCCTCGGTAATCATGTTATTGCCATTGCTTACGTCCTGCTGGCTCGTGGTGGTACACGACACCACCGTCAAGGCAAGGATTATTGTGAATATGAATTGTTTCATAGATATGGGTTACATTAAAATCAGTCGATGGGAGAAGTAAAGTCAGAGCCTAGGAGGTTGAGGGTGGTCATGAGGTTGCCACGGCTGCGTATCTCCACCTTAACGCTGCTCAAGCTGCCGTAACGCGACTTGAGCGACTTGAGGGCAAAGCAATCAGTGCGAGCATCGTAGCGCAATAGATCGTAGCCGTCGATATCCTCGCGAGTATATACAAGCTGCAAAGCAAGTACATCGCTCTTACAACGAGACTCGTCGACATACATATACACCTTTACAGGTGTCTTGTCGCTAGAATTGACCATATAGCCATAAACGCCTTTCAGAGTGATGAATCCACGGCATCCCTTAGCATCGATAGCCGATGGGATGTGTGTATTATCGGTACTTGACACACCGGCCACGTCGGCCTCCATAGCACTGAGGATGTCGTGAGTCTCGACAGGAACCAGCTGCAACAATACAGAGTTCTTGACAACTACAGTATCAACCTGGTTGATAAGACTGGTATCAAAAGACTTGGGCAACTCAAAAGCAGCCTGTACGCGACGCACGCCCGACTCGACCAATGTTGAGAGTGACGACGATGGTGCAACCGTCAGTTTCAGGTACAACGGAGAGTCATCGCCATGAAAGACGAAGTCACTCTTGCCATCGCCCTCGATGGTGCAATAGTCAACATACTTGAGTGGCATGTCACCTGAAGGAAGGGGCTCATCATTGCTATTGCAAGACGATACTGCAAGAAGCAACAACAATAGTGATATTATGGTATTTTTCATATCTAACAACTCTAATAATTATTGTAGCACAAAGTTAATAAAAACCTAGCAATCTTCAATAGCATGACACCAATATTATGCATATACAGCTAGACAAATTCTAAATTTTTGTAAATAACCCAAAAATTATGTGTCACAATAATGCATAATTAAAAAAGAAGATGTAATTTTGTAGCATAATAGTACAAAATAAACCTCTAACAGACTAAATGTTGACTCAAATCTTTAACGGTCACATCCTTACCCCAAAAGGATGGATTAATGGTGGTTCGCTACTCGTGGAGAACGGACGCATCGTTGAGATATGCAATGATAGCAACCTCGTTGAGGGTGCTGAGCATGTTGACGCACAAGGTATGCATGTAATACCTGGTGGCATTGAGATGCACGTGCACGGTGGTGGCGGCAGCGACTTCATGGAAGGCACTCGTGAAGCATTTATAAATGCTGCTCAAACACACCTCAAGTATGGTACAACAGCCATCTTCCCCACCCTGTCATCATCAACACTTCCCATGATTGAGGCTGCCTGCGAGACTTGCAGCGCCCTGATGAAGGAGGAGGACACAACAATAATGGGCTTGCACCTCGAGGGTCCCTACTTCAGCCTGAAGAAGGCCGGTGCCCAGATGCCCGAAATCATTCGCAATCCAGAAGAGAAGGAATATCGCCACATAGTTGAAGACTATGACTGCGTACGCCGCTGGGACGTTGCTCCCGAGTTACCCGGTGCAATGGAGATAGGTCGTTACCTGTCGAACAAGGGTATCGTAGTTGCAGTGGGTCACACAGCAGGTGAATATGACGATGTAGTCAAAGCACATGAGAACGGCTATAGCCTTGCAACACACTTCTATAACGCAATGAACGGTTTCCACAACGTGCGCGAGTACAAGCACGCTGGTGTAATTGAGGCAGTATATCTGCTCGACGATATGGATGCCGAGATCATTTGCGATGGCATTCATGTTCCCGCTCCCATCTTGCGTCTCGTGCACAAGATTAAGGGTGTAGAGCACACTGCACTCATCACCGATGCGCTTGCAGTGACAGCATGCGAGAATGCACAAGCATTTGACCCCCGCGTAATCATCGAGGACGGCGTGTGCAAGTTGAGCGACCGCTCGGCTCTTGCAGGTAGCGTTGCTACAATGGACCGCCTCATACGCA
>JAGHTV010000540.1 GCA_018065165.1 Candidatus Sodaliphilus fimicaballi
ACCCTGCTCTATCTCAATATTGGCAAGAATATTGGACGAGGTAGTACCCCTAGAGGTCACAAGTCCAGGAGTGCCACCAGTCTCCTCGTGTAGGTTGGCAAATGTAACCATGTTCTCATCAATCTTATTGGTGAGCTCTGTTATCTCGTCTTGCAGGACGTAAGTAATATTGCTACCCGAGAGCAACTTGACATCGGCACGAGTGTTCATATAGTTGTCACGAGCCTTGACAGTAGCGTTGATATCGGCAAACGCTTTGCCAAACACTTCGGAATAAGATTGCTGCTCTGAACCTATGAACTGGACATTCTTGCCTGCTATGTCAAGGTCGATAATGGGATTAGTCAAATCCTTGACATTGACAACACCATTGACATGTACGGGCTTATCGTTAAGGCCGTAAATTCTATATTGCCTGAAGTTGACAACATTGTCAACAACCGACAACTTATCGTTACACAACCTAAGCGAACTGCCATACTTAGGCAAAGTAACATAACCAGAATCGGCAACGAACGAACCGTTAAGCATGGGATTGTCCATAGTTCCGCCCACCTTTACATCGCCATTGGCATAGCCACGCAACAGGATGAGCTTGCCGGGAATGAACGGAGACAGTTTCATGAGCGGGAACCTGTCGAGTTTCATGTCCAGATTGAGGCCATTGTCGGCATCGTTCAGCGAACCATAAGCAATAGCCACCTTAGAACCATCGACAAGCATATTGGCATTCATGTAGGTACCTCCAGTTTGGGGATCAAGGCCAAAGTCGGTATCAAGTTTCAGGTTACCTTCACGCATTCCATTATAAACAAAATCGTTAAGATCGACCAAGCCCTTACCCACAATGTTGTGTCCATCGTAGTCGAGATCAATGTCGGCATCGAGAACACCACTCATAGGATCGATATTGGGCATGAAACGAGTCCACTCCTCAATGCGCAAGTTGGCAATGCTAAGGCACAAATCTTCCTTGGTAGCACCAGCATGGCGATTGGTAGTGAGGGCAATCTTACTTGAGTCGCTCTCAAGCCTGAGGTCGGCATCGAGCATGCGTGTGAGATAATTGAGATTGATGAAATTATCCTTGTTCATATTCCACTTGCGGTAGCCTATAATGGGCTGCTCGGGGAACATACGCATATTTACAGCAGTGTCGGTAAGTGTAGCATTACAACCCAGACGATAGCCTGTCTCCTTGTGTATATTTTGTTGAGTTACAAGGAAATCGAGTGTAGAACCCTTGATACCACCCCTTGCAGTAACCTGTGCAAACTCGTCCATTGTTCCAGGACGGTTGCCCATGTGGGCACTAAATGCCAGGTACTTGTTCCACTGCGTAGCCTTGAGTGAGAGGGTAACAATGTTGGTGCCATCATAGCTGAGCGAGTGCACATATCCGTCGACAAAGATGGTAGAGTCGTTACGCATATCAAGACTGACATCTCTGAAGTCGACATTATACTTCATAAGATAACGCTGCACGAGACCATCGGTTCCCATCTTGGCATTGAGTGTGAATGCGGGCATAGCAGCTTGCAGAGTATCAATGTTGATAGACTTGTTATTGTACTGGCTCATAGCTATGTTGCTGGCCTTATCAAACTTATAAAGCAGCGAGTCAAGTCCTAATGAGGAAGTGAATTTCAGGTGGTTATCCTCGTTGTCAAACGATGCGTAGGTGTGTGTAGCGTCGCTCTGGAAGGTGGCCTGAGCAACATCGGCAATAAACTGGTCGTTATCGAGTTGCCACTCAAAGTCTCTCAAATTGACCGTTGCATCATAAACCTTGTTGTCGAGGTCAATATCGCCGGTGAAATCAAAGCGTCCATGCCCCTGACACGCTCCCTCGTACAAACCCAGAGCCTGCAAGTTGAGGTCGGCCACATTGCCTGTGGCATCAATAATGTAATGGTTGCCATTGATGCGACCATTAACATCAACATTTACATTGCAATTGTCATTGTAGCTGTAGATGTTTCCACTCATAAAACCACCGCTCATCGACACGCGAGTTGTGAGATTGCGATACAGGGCGTTGTTGTATTTGACACCACTCAAGTTGATATCGGCATCAAGGTCGGTATTGGGATTCAAGAAATCGAGTCCCTTACCATTAAGCCTTATGTGAGCAGTAAGGTTGTCGGTATTAGACAACGGGGCAATGGCCTTAACTGGGAAGTTATTGAATGTAGCATCAACGCTATAGGCTTCGGTATTGGTGTTGAACGAACCCTTGCCCACAACAGTACCGGTTGCCAGTTTCATAATGGCATTAGCCGCAATATTGCCACGATCAATCTTGGCAAGGCCATTAACCGACATGGGCGGGAAGTTGACCTGACGTTGCATAGCCTTGTCAAGCAAGGTGGGCTTGACAAAATTGATATTGTCGAAGCGAGCGTCCATCTTGACTTCACCTGTCATCTTGCTAAACTCGGTGGGATTGTAAAGAGTGCCACTGAATGTAGCACGAGCATACTTTGGCAAGTTGGCTGTAAGGTTGTTGAACTCTACCCTAGCCGCGTTACCATTTACCTTGCCCTTGATTGTCAAAGGCTGCACCTGTGGTATAGTCTTGAGCATAGGAGCTGCTGCAGGTACAAGTCGCGACACATCTTGCAGGGCAATCTTAGAGTCGGTAGTCATCGTAATGTACCCCGACTTAGGGTTGTCTATAAGTGACAAATCGATGTGAGCATCAAGGTTTATATCGCTCAACATCGTAGAGAGGTGAGTATTCTCAAAGCTGATGAGCTTGTTGTTCATTGTAATATTGCCAGTCGCCTTCTTGATGCCCACGCCACTACCTTTCTCATCGAGAGTGAGCCCCTTAAGGGCAAAGCTGATGTCGGTGCCACGGTTGTAGAAGTTGTCGAGAGCAATGTTTATATTATCAACTTCGATATAGTCAGTATCAAGCCCCTTGCCGTGACGAGGTTGTGCTCCCTGGAGAGCATAGACGGCATTTGCGCCCTTAAGGCGAAGGCTGTCGGCCTTAACCATCCACGGAATAGTGTCAGCAGGACTGCACAGTGTATCGGCAGGAATGGGATGAGCAGCAGCAAAATCGCGTGCAAACTTAGGTGAGGGGTAAATGTATCTGACTTGCGTGCTGTCGATGGCTAATGAACGGGCATTGACCGTGCGACGCTCTGTGTCGACAATGCCATCAGTAAG
The DNA here is from genome assembly GCA_018065165.1 of Candidatus Sodaliphilus fimicaballi. GTDB lineage: Bacteria > Bacteroidota > Bacteroidia > Bacteroidales > Muribaculaceae > Sodaliphilus > Sodaliphilus fimicaballi. The sequence continues at coordinate 3,181 of JAGHTV010000540.1, forward strand.
ATCGGCATGCGAAACATGCACCCTCATGTTGTCGATAGTAGGCTGCATTGTCATAGCATAGTCAACATCCTCAAGAGCAAGATGATAAGCCTTAACTTTCCACGGCTGAGACGCAGTAGTGTCACACTCATGAACCACATTGTGCGGGAAATAGTCAAGAGATATGTCACCGCCGCGAACTAAGGCGTCTACAAGATTGACCTGATTGTTGTTAAGGTCTACGGCAATGCCTTGAGCCTTGCAATAGTCAACATCGGCACGAAGAACCATTGACGAGTCCTCGGCAACCATGCGATATCTGGCCTGAGTGAGTTGAGCCTCATCAACATCAACATCGAGATTGAACAATGGACGCACAGCAATACCAGCAGTGAAATTGCCTGCCTGCAACATAGTGTCACGATTCTGCTCCAGAATGAGAAGATTGTCAACGCTTACATCAAGAGGAAACTTTATGAGAATGCGTTCAATGGTTATTTCGTAGCCTGTCTCGCGAGAGGCCCACTCGCATGCATAGTCCTTTACTATGTTCTGCACCCATGGTATGTACAGCGAGAATGGCAGCAAGACAACAAGCAGGACAAGGATACCTATCACCTGCCCCAACTTACTCAATATGCTGCGTTTTGCTTTCTCGGTCATGTCAATTGATATAATCATGCAAATTTAATCATTATCATTGACATAAACGAGTTTTTTTTAGTTTTTCTTCGCGCGCACACATAGCGTGCGTGCGAGTCACAGCAAAATATATGCCTATGCAGCAATCTTGTAGCATAGGCATCTTAAAGTAAAAATTTAATCAGTAGTATAAAGTGGTACTTTAACCTTCCTCCACCTCAACAGGAGCAGGTTTAACTAAGAATGAGCTCAATTCAAACAGTGCATAAATGGGCACAAACACCACAATCATAGAGAAGGGATCGGCTGGGGTGATGATAGCAGCAAAAACCATAAGTGCCACAACCGCATGGCGACGATACTCGCTAAAGAACTCGCGGTGCAATACGTCCATGCGACCCAGCACCCAAGCCACAAGAGGGAACTCAAATACTACTCCCATCATGAAAACTAGCATCAAAAATGAGTCCATGTAGCTATCAAGCGAAATTTGATTGGGCACCAGCTCGCTCACATGATAGTCGGCAAAGAAACGCAATGTGACTGGAGACACAATGAAATAACCCACAGCCACTCCAATAAAGAACATAAGGTTGCCTAAAAGGAATGCCCGGCGAGCACGGCGCTTCTCATTGGGG
>JAGHTV010000498.1 GCA_018065165.1 Candidatus Sodaliphilus fimicaballi
CCATGACCTGAGCAGTGCATGGGCGTGGAACGACAACGGACAATCGACCAAGCTGACCGTTACCTGCAAGCGCACCGGCTGCACACACAAGAAAGAGTCAAACGCTACCTATCCCAGCGGCGGCATCACTCGCAAGCAGACGACCGCACCCTCTTGCTTTGCCATGGGCGTGAACACCTACACCGCCACACTCACCGTGGACAGCAAGAGCTACACATCAAGCAAGGACGTGCAGGACATCGCCATGATTGCACATACTCTCAAAGGCACATGGGCGTGGGCTGACAATGGACAGTCGGCTAAGCTGACCGTCACCTGCACCGCCACCGGCTGTACCCACAAGAAGGAGTCAACCGCTACCTACCCCAACGGCGGCATCACACGCAAGCAGAAGTCTGCTCCCACCTGCTCGAAAATGGGCGTGAACACCTACACCGCCACCCTCACCGTGGATGGCAACAAGTACACCCAGACCAAGGATGTACAGGACATCCCCTTGTCCGGCCACAACTTTGCCGGCGGCGAGTGTGCAACATGCCACGAGCATGAGTACCTCACCTTCACCGCAACGGGCAGCGTGACCCTCGGCATCGAGAACAAGAACGGCAACGCGCCCAGCGTGGAATACACCCTCGACGACGGCGCCACATGGACCACATGGGACTACACCGCAATCAACCTGACCGACGGCCAGAAGGTGCGCCTGCGCGGCTCTAACCCCACCGGCTTCAGCAACCCCGGCAACGACGAGACCACGTCGATCTATGACATACCCTATTCGATATTTACCACCTCGGGCAGCGGAACCCTGGCAGCCAGTGGCTACCTCATGAGCCTCATCGACGTCCACAGCGCCACAACCGCCATCCCGTCGCGCGCTTGCTTCTACCGCCTCTTTAATGGCTGCAAGAACCTCACCACACCGCCCGCGCTCTCGGCAACCACACTGACTGCCGACTGCTACAGCGATATGTTCTACTCTTGTTCAAAATTAACCTCGGCACCTGCACTGCCCGCAACCACACTCGCAGAGAGCTGCTACAATAATATGTTCCGATACTGTCGTGCATTGAGCGAGGCCACGGCACTGCCCGCTACCACACTCGCCGTGAACTGCTATAATGCAATGTTTAGCGACTGCTCTAATCTCACCCAGGCTCCAGCACTGCCAGCCACCACACTCACCAATAGCTGCTATGATTACATGTTCGGCGGTTGCACCTCACTCACACAGGCACCAGAGCTCCCAGCTACCACGCTTGCTTATAACTGCTATAACGGAATGTTTATGAATTGTACCTCACTGAGCGAGGCTCCCGCTCTGCCCGCGACAGCGCTTACCCAGTACTGCTATGCGTCAATGTTTAGCGGTTGCTCTAATCTCTCTCAGGCTCCCGCTATGCCAGCAACAACGCTCGCCGAGTACTGCTATCATCAAATGTTCAGAGATTGTTCTAATCTCACCCAGGCACCAGCTCTGCCCGCAACCACGCTCGTCGATGGTTGCTATAATTCAATGTTTATGAATTGTACTTCACTGAGCGAGGCTCCTGCACTGCCCGCAACCACGCTTGCCACGAACTGCTATTTTGACATGTTTAATGGCTGCACCTCACTCACACAGGCACCCGCTCTGCCCGCAACCACGCTCACCGAGAGCTGCTATAGAGAAATGTTTATGAATTGTACTTCACTCGCCCAGGCTCCCGCTCTGCCCGCAACCACGCTTGTCTATGGTTGCTATAAACAAATGTTCTATAACTGCGCGAGTCTCAATCGCATAGAAGTAGCATTCACCGACTGGGGTGATTCCTATACTCCTGATTGGCTCGCAAATGTAGCAAGCGAGGGAGAGTTCATTTGTCCCACCGCACTCGAGACCATAGTTGGCTCAAGCTTCATCCCCGAGGGATGGACAGTGAAGCATAACGATGAGCCCCAGTTTGCTACCGGCGACGTGAACGGCGACGGCACAATAGATATTGCCGACATCAATAGCATCATCAGCATAATTCTTGAAAGCGCTACTAATGCAAGCTTTGGAAACAGAGGTGATGTGAATGGCAACGGAGAGGTTGACATTGCCGACATTAACGCTTGCATCAGTATTATTCTTGAAAAATAATTCCCTAGCAGAACCCCCCAATACCAATTAAGAAGAACAGCCCCGAGGTTATCTACCCCGGGGCTTTTTCTCTAGATAAATTAAAAACTGAAAGAAATCAGGGAATGATATATGAGTTGTCCCCAGAATGTCTAAAAACGCGGACTTTCAGCCCGCACTATTTTATTTGCACTATTCCGAGGCCTGCGCTCACTATCGCTCGCTTCGACCCCGGTTATAGTTCGCTATCGCTCACAAATCGCACTTTCAGTGCTTATCTAGGAAACCATGGGGACAACACGTATATTGTTACCCAAATTTATTTTAATTTCTTTTAATTTCTGTCAGTTTATTATCTGCGGTATCTGCGAGAGAGAAAAAGTTTGTGTTGACGTTTGCGTTTGCGTTAAATTATCGTATCTTTGCAGATTGAAACCAAAACTGCAAAGATAATCCATTATATGCGTATAGATATCCTCACCGTAATGCCCGAGGCTCTTGAGTCTCCACTGAACTGCTCAATACTGCAACGAGCTCAAGACAAGGGCCTTGTTGAGTTCCACATACACAACCTGCGCGACTGGTCGACACGCAAGCATCGCAAGGTGGACGACTACCCCTTTAGCGGCGATGCCGGCATGGTGATGCAAATTGAGCCCGTGTACCGCTGCATTGAGCAACTGAAGAGCGAGCGCAACTATGACGATGTGATTTTCACATCGCCCGACGGCGACATCCTGGACCAACCCATGGCCAATGCCCTGTCGCTGGCCGAGAACCTCATCATCTTGTGTGGTCACTACAAGGGTGTTGACTTCCGCATCAGGGAGCATCTTGTGACTCGCGAGATATCTATAGGCAACTATGTGCTCACTGGCGGCGAGCTGCCCGCAGCCGTGATTGCCGACGCTGTGGTGCGTCTCATTCCTGGTGCCATAGGCGACGAGCAAAGCGCCTTGAGCGACTCGTTCCAGGACAACCTGCTCGAGGCTCCCATCTATACCCGCCCCGCCGAGTTTAACGGCTGGAAGGTGCCCGATGTGCTGCTGAGCGGCAACTTTGCCAAGATTGAGCAATGGAAGATGGAACAAGCGCTGAAACGCACTCGCGAGTTGCGTCCTGAGTTATTGAAATAACAGTACAAACCGATTAATACACAACAATATATGCAACGCCCCAAGTGGATACCCCGATGGCTCAATGTGCCATTTGTAGTCTTTGTGATTTTCATCGCATGGATGAGCATATTTGGAGAGAACAACTTCAGGAAAACCCACTCCCTGAAGACTCAAATCAACAACCTCAAGGCCGAGATTCAGGCCAAGAACGACTCGGCAAAATACTATGAGGCCAAGGTTAGAGAGCTCAACACTGACCGCGAGCGTCTCGAGAAGATTGCACGCGAGCAATATGGCATGAAGCGCGAGAACGAAGATGTTTACATCACCGACATCCCCTGATCAATATCACAGGGACATAATCTCATACATCAAAACCAATGGATAACAAGAAGATAGAGACATATAAAGACCTGGCAATATCGGCCGGACTGCTCATTATGCTCGTTATGGCCGTAATGCCGCTGCTCAACATCAACGAGGAGTGGATGCGCTGGGTATATGCCGCAGGCGCCGCACTGGTGCTGGTAGTGCGACTCACACAACGCTACAAGGGCAAGAACCTGCGCATAAGACGCCTGTATGTGATGCAGGTGATGGCTGCAGTGATGTTTTGCCTCTCGGCATTTCTCACCTACTACAGCACAGGAACAACCGACTGGATTGCCTTTTTGATGGCAGGCTCGGTATTGCAGATATATGCATCATTTGTGATTGACAAAGAGAAAGAAAAGGAGCAAAAGGCCTCGAAAAACGAGTAATATGTTAAAATACATATTAAAAAGCCAAACTCATTCTTATATTTCACTGGGAATTATTAACTTTGTCGGTTGAAAGTTTCAAAAAACCACTTTTACAACTCACTGAAAATGAAATTTTACAAAATATTCTCACTGTTGATAGTTGCTATGGCAATTGCCGGCACAGCAAACGCACAAGTTACAAGCAGCCCCTATTCTAAGATAGGTTATGGCATATTGAGCGACAACGCATCGGGCATACAACGCTCGATGGGTGGTGTGGGCTATGCAATGCAAGACGGTCGTGCAATCAATGTAATGAACCCCGCCTCTTACTCACAAGTTGACTCACTCACATTCATCTGGGATGTGGGCCTGGACGCAACTTACCTGATGTCGAAAGAAGGCACCAAGAAGGGCGACTCATTTGGCGGTGGTCTCGACTACCTCAAGGGTCAGTTCAAGATTGCCAAGCGCCTGGGTGGTTCGTTTGGTTTGCTGCCCTACTCATCGGTAGGTTACAGCTTTGGCAACACACTGGGTAGCGGAAGCGAGTATCACGAGGGTAGCGGCGGTCTGTTGCAACTGTATGTAGGTGCTGGCTACGAGTTGTTCAAGGGTCTGAGCGTGGGTGCAAACGGCTCATACATGTTTGGTACAATCTCTAACATTAACAGCCTTACCACTTCGTCAAACACACTCTTCTTGCGTGAGATGCAAGTGCGCGACTACAATGTCAATGTGGGTATCCAGTATGCCTACGACCTCGACAAGGACAGCCGCATCGTAGTGGGTGCTACATTTACTCCTAAGAAGTCGTTCCACGGCAACACTTGGGGATTATACTACGACAACCAGGATGCTAAGGCCGACACAGTGGGCATGACCAAGCTCAATGGCAAGTTTGAGCAGCCTAACACCTTCGGCGTGGGCTTGAGCTATAACTACAAGAAGCAATTCCTTGCCGAGGTTGACTTCACATACCAAGACTGGGCCAAGGCCAAGTACACTCCCATCGCAGGATTTGAGGCAAAGGACACCAAGTTCAACAACCGCTGGAAGGCAGCTGCTGGTGTACAATACACCCCCAACAAGCGTGGTTCTTACCTGGGCGTAATGAAGTTCCGCGTGGGTGGTTTCTACAACAACGACTACATGAACATCGCTGGCAACAGCGTTAAGGACTATGGCGTGAGCGCAGGTGTGGGCCTTCCCGTGCCCGGCGTTACCGGCAAGACCACATTGAACCTGGGCATTGAATGGAAGCGTCGTCAAGCGTCTCCCCAAAAGCTCATTCAGGAAGACTACCTGAGCTTTACAGTGGGCATCAATGTCAACGAGGTTTGGTTCTGGAAGAACAAGATTAGATAATCACAGTGTACAAGCCGCTACTAGGCATACTAATGGTGTTGTTACTTGCCCTTGCCACCACTGCGTGTAAGGACGAGGTGACAGGTGTAGTGCAACACATCACCGATCCCAACAAAGCCCCCACAATGAGCACACACGATGTGCAGACCATCATCAGCGACAACGGTCACACCCGTTATCGCATCACTACGGCAGTGTGGGAGATGTATGAGGAGGCCAAAGAGCCCCACTGGGTGTTTCCCAAAGGCGTGCTTGCCGAGGAGATGGACTCGGCCTACCACATCATTTCCAGCATCAAGTGCGACTCGGCCTACTTTGACAAGAACAAGCAACTGTGGGACCTGCACGGCAATGTGAAGATAACCAACACGGGCGGCGATGTAATCCTTACCGACCAACTATTCTGGAATCAAATAGAACACAGGCTATATAGCGACGCCTTCATACATGTTGAGAAACAAGGCCGCGTAATTGAGGGCTATGGCTATGAGTCAAACGAACAATTCTCTACCTACCGACTCAACAAGGTTGAGGCCATATTCCCCATCGACGAGAATCGAATGCCTCACCCTGGCGGCAAATAATGCAAACAACTGAACAACAATGAGTAACGCACTTCTTGTAGTAATAATCACAATGCTTCTCTCGGCCTTCTTCTCGGGAATGGAGATTGCCTTTGTTGCATCTAACAAGGTGCGTGCCGAGATTGACATAGCACGCGGCGGACTCATCAATCGCATACTGAACACCTTCTACACCCATCGCGAGATGTTCATTTCCACACTGCTCATAGGCAACAACATTGTCAATGTGGTTTACAGTATGGCCATGACCATGCTGCTGGGTGGTTACATCAATAGCCTAGTGGGAGGCAACGAGGCCGTGCAACTGCTGGTACTCACTCTGGTATCAACCCTCATCGTGCTAGTAGCATGTGAGTTCCTGCCCAAGACCGTGTTCCGCATCAACCCCAACGAGTCGCTGCGCATGTTCTCGCTGCCACTGTACACCTGCTACCTGCTGCTCTACCCCATATCACGCTTCACCCAACTGCTGTCGGCCGGACTGATGCGACTGTTTGGAGTCAAGATCAACAAGGCACAAATGGGTATCATCTCGGTTGACGAGCTCGATGCCTACCTGCAGGAAAACATCGACCAGCGCGAGGAGGACAATCAGGAAGTGGAACACGAAGTAAAGTTCTTTGAAAATGCTCTCGACTTCAGCGACACACGCCTGCGCGACTGCATGGTGCCCCGCAACGAGATTGTTGCAGTTGACATCAACGACACAACCCGCAACGAGCTGGTAGAGATATTCTCACGCTCGGGACTCTCTAAAATCGTTGTCTACAAGGAAGATATCGACAATGTAATAGGCTTCATTCAGGTGAGTGAGCTCTTTGTGACCGACATTGACTGGAAAACCCGCATCAAGCCAGTCTTGTTTGCCCCTGAGACTCTGCTCGCCCGCAAGATGATGCAAAACCTGCTCGACAAGAAACGCTCCATGGCCATTGTGCTCGACGAGTTTGGTGGCACATCGGGCATGCTCACGCTTGAGGACCTCGTAGAGGAAATCTTCGGCGAATTTGACGACGAGCACGACCGCAACCAGCTAGTTGCCAAGCAAATCGACGAGCACAACTACGAGTTGAGCGGACGCATGGAAATTGAGGAAATCAACGAGCGATTCCATCTGGGAATTCCCGAGAGTGACGACTACCAGACCATAGCCGGTTATGTGCTCTACAACCACGAGGAGATACCCTCGGTGGGCGATGTCATCGAGATTGACGACTTCAGCATCACCGTAGTAAAGAAAACCGCTGCCCGCCTCGAGTTGCTCCACGTCACCACTAAAGAGTAAAAGGAAGGGGTTAATACAACCATTTCAACAAGAATAAAGCAAGGCGCTACTCTAGAGTAGTGCCTTGTGTGCATCTACGAGAAGATTAACAACACATCCCGACGATAAAACCGTCGGGCATATTGCGCAGATTTATTTTTGACTATAAGAACAAAAAGGGACATAATTATTTTTATGTTCTTATTTTCTTTTAGTCTTAAGAACGCGTCATCCGTGAGATAGTCCTTTGCTGAGTAGTTACCAAAATTAGTGCCAATATATAAATACTCTTAAAAATAAATATTTTTAAGGGGTTTCATTTCGTTATTCTGGTAAATTGCGTATATTTGTAGATTAATAAACGAAATAACGCTTTCACCTCATAATAACATTCAAAAAGCATGAAAATTAAATCTATATTACTGAGCATTGCGCTGTCCGTCCCCATGCTGATGACAGCACAACCCACAGTGATGAACGCTGGCGCACAAGGCTATCTTGAGCGCGGCAAGAGCATGTACAACATCCACAACTATGTAGGTGCCATTGACCAACTCACTCAGGCCGAGCGTCTGGGACTTACCGGCACTGCACAGGAGGAGGCAGAGTATTACATCGCATTGTGCAAGTTTGAACGCGCCGAGCGCGGCGACCTCGATGCTCTCATCGACTTCATCGAGAATCACCCCACATCGGGCCTGGCACAGTGGGCACAAATCAAGGTGGGCGACTACCACTTCTATCGCGGCGACTGGAACAACGCCCTGCTGAGCTACTCACTGGTGCGTGACGGTGCCCTCGATGGCGACCGCCAGGAAGACCTCGTTTACCGTCGTGCCTACAGCAACCTGCGCCTGGGCAACTATGAGCGTGCAGGCATGCAATACAACATGCTGGCCAACTCTAAGCGTTACGGCAAGGCAACCGTATTCTATCACGCCTATATTGATTATGCCAATGGCCACTATGACACTGCCATGAAGCAGTTCATAGACATTGCAAGCACAATGCAGCCTGGCAATGATCTCGCCTATCAGGCAGGATACTACATCACTCAAATACGCTTCCACAATAAGGAGTACAATCGCGTAATAAGCGGAGGTCAGCAACTGCTGAGCGAGGCCGAGAACGACTACTTCACTGCCGAGCTTAACCGCATCGTGGGCGAGAGCTACTACCACACAGGCAACAATGAGCTCGCTCGCAAGCACCTCACCACCTACCTCAACGACCCGCAAGGCGAACCCTATCGCACTGCTGGCTACACAATGGGTGTACTCGACTTTAAGGCTGCCGACTATGCACAGGCAATACAGCACATGAGCATCGCTACCGAGGAAGACGATGCACTGGCACAGAGCGCATTCCTCTACATAGGCCAGAGCCGCCTCAAACTCAACGATGTGAATGGTGCAGCACGAGCATTTGAGCAGGCTGCCAAGATGCGTCACGACAACAGCGTGCGCGAGACAGCGTTCTACAACTACGCCATCAGTCAGAGTCAGGGTGCTCGCACACCGTTTGACAAGTCTATCGACATGTTTGAGCAGTTCCTCAACGACTACCCCACCTCAAAGTACAAAGATGAGGTTGAGGGTCATCTGGTAGACTCTTACATGAGCACAACCGACTACAACCGCGCACTCACAAGCATCAACCACATCAAGGTGCCCGGCAACAAGGTGAAGAAAGCAAAGCAATATGTACTGTACAACATGGGCGTGCAGTCACTCTCTAACAACAAGACAAAGGAAGCCATCGCCTACCTGAAGGAGGCTGTTGACCTGGGCAACCTGGACAAGACAGTCTACAACGAGAGCCGCCTGTGGCTGGCCGAGGCACAATATCGCGATGGCGACTTCAAGAACGCAAGCGCCAACCAGCAGGCCTACGTGAAGCAAACAGGCTCGAGCAACGACAACTACGGCATTGCCCAGTACAACCTGGGATACTCACTGTATCAGCAAGGCAAGTATGCCGACGCTCTGGCAGCATTCAAGAATGCAGCTGGCAGCAAGCAACTCGACGACCAGATGCTGGGCGACACCTACAACCGTATGGGTGACACCTATTATTATACACAAGACTACACTCAGGCACAAGAGAGTTATGCTCACGCTATGGAGGTTGACAAGACAGCTCCCCGCGACTACTCGATGTACCAGATGGGTATCATGATGGCACTGAACAAGCAGTTTGACCAGTCAATAAGCCAGATGGACCAACTCATCAAGGAATGCCCCACTTCAACCCTCATTCCTCAGGCAATGCTCGAGAAGGGTAACGCTTATGCTGCCCTTGACAACGGCAAGGAGGCAGTAGCAGCCTACAAGAGCGTAGTGAAGAACTATCCCAAGAATGCCGAGGCTCGCAAGGCCCTCATCCAGATGGCCATCGTGGACAAGAACATGAACAATACCGACGCAGCCATCGACGCCTACAAGCAAGTCATCAAGGACTATCCTACAAGCGACGAGGCGCAAGCAGCTGCCGAGGACATGAAGCTCATCTATGCCGACCGTGGCGAACTTTCACAGTTTGAAAAGTTCCTCAACAGCGTGCCTGGCGGTCCCCGCATCGATGTGACCGAGTTTGACCGTCTTACATTTGAGGCTGCCGAGAAAGCCGCTATCGACGACAATCCCAGCATCGCCCGCATGCAAGACTACCTCAAGAACAACCCCAATGGCGCTTATGCAGCCAAGGCTAAATACTACATTGCTCGCTACAACTACTTCAAGGGCAACTACAAGGACGCCCTGAATGGCATCAACGAGGCCCTCAAGGCAGGTAACGACGCTTCGTTTGCCGAGGACGCTCTGTCAATGCGTAGCGACATCCTCATGCGTCAGGGCAAGTATGACGAGGCACTCAAGGCCTATGACGAACTTGCCGAGAAGGCATCGAGCGAGGACAACCGCACAATGGCACAACTGGGTGCAATGCGCGCATCTAAGGCACTGGGCAAGTGGAAAGATGTGAAGGCAGCAGCCACAGCACTGCTCGAGAAGGGCGGCCTCAACGCTGCCGAGGAACGCGAAGTGACTATGAACCGTGCGATGGCCAACGCTAACCTGGGCAACAAGGCCGAGGCACAGAAGGACTTCAGCGAGCTTGCCAAGGATACTCAAAGCGAGCAAGGTGCACAATCTTCTTACGAACTTGCCAACATGCAATATCAGGATGGCAATGTCAAGGAAGCCGAGAAGACCATCAACTCATTTATCGATGCAGGTACTCCTCACAGCTACTGGCTGGCCAAGAGCTTTATCCTGCTCAGCGACATCTATGCTAAGCAAGGACGCGCTGCCGATGCACGCGACTACCTGTTGAGCCTCAAGAGCAACTATCCCGGCAACGAAAAGGATATCCTCGACGGCATTGAGTCACGACTCAAGTCGCTCAAGAATGCGTCAAACTCTACCAAGAGCAAAAGCAAGAAGAAATAAGAATCATCACCCATAACTCGATAACGAAAACTATCAGTCATGAACAAGAAGATATTTTTGAGTATGCTCATCGCTGGCGTTGCTACACTGGGAGTTAACGCACAGCAACAGCAAGGCAAGGAACTCAACAAGGAAATTACCCTTGAGAAGGACTTCGTACCCGTGGTAAAGAAGGTTACCAAAAAGAATACCCTCCCCAAGGTGAAAAAGATTGCGGCTCCGGCCAAGACCGACCTCAAGTACAGCGAGACACCTGTAAACATTGAGGTACCTACAACCATTCCCACCATGATGCCCTATGGCTACCGCACAGCGCACAACTTCAGTGACAAGCGCGGTTACCTCGAGGTGGGTGGTGGCATGGCAGCCAACTTTGACGGCAGTGCAGGCTACCGCTTTGTTGACAGCGACAACACTCAGGCAGGCATCTGGGTACAGCACAACAGCACATGGGCCGACAAGAACAAGACTCCACTTATCACCGACGACGCACAGCGTGCTAAGCAGGTGTTCAACGACAACCGCGGCGGCCTGTACCTCAACAACCACTTTGGTGACATGGGCATGCTCAAGCTTGATGCTGGTGTACACTTCGACAGTTTCAACTACTACGGAGCACACAAGGTGGTAAGTTCACCACAATATGATGTCGACAAGAAACAAACATTCATGGAGTTTGGCCTTAACGGCAAGTGGGATGGCAAGTTCAACATCAACAGCAACGCTATGCCCTATCGCCTTAACCTGGGCTTCAACCACGCAGGTTACGACATGGTACCCAGCCCCTATGCCGAGGGCAAAGGTGCAAGCGAAAACATAATGAAATTTGGCATTGGCGCCGACTATGAACTTGAGGACTACGGTACTATCTCACTCGATGTAAAGGGCGACTATGTAAACTTCAAGGGTGCCGAAAAATATGAAGGCGCTCTCTATGAGTTTGTGCCCGACAACAACTACTTCCTGTTCACTCTCGCTCCCCGCTACAAGTGGGAGAACGAGGTGCTCCGTGCCCAAGTGGGTGCCGACCTCATCTTTGGCGATATCCAAAACGAGATGAGCTATTATACAGACAAGAACAGCAAGTTCCATGTTGCACCTGTTGTAAAGCTTGATGTCGACATCGTTGACGGCGCAGCAATCTATGTTGACCTGGGTGGCGGCAATACCATCAACTCTCTCTCACACATGGCATCGATCGACCGTTACAGCACACCACTGGGCGTGCGCACCAACAACTGGAGCCAGATCGACGGCGAGGCAGGTTTCAAGTTTGGTCCCTTCCAGGGCTTCAGTGCAAAACTGTTTGCCGGCTATGGCATGTTTAAGGGTGCTCTCCTGGTGCAAAACAATACAAAGATATCATCTGGTCTGGGTTTGGCCTACGCTTGCAACACCTATGCACGACTGGCTATGCGCGGCCTTAAGGTGGGTGGCGAAATCAACTATAAGTATCGTTCGCTTGTAGATGTTGCTGCAAGTCTCACATTCACTCCCACCAGCGATGGTCTCCTCACTGAGGAGTGGGATAAGGGCTATGCCCTGGGCCTTGATGGTGCAGGCATGGTTGCCAACGTTGATGTAAAGGTAAGCCCCATCTCTAAACTTAGCGTAAACGTAGGTATGGACTACCGCGGCAAGCGTCGCTCAATGATTAATTCTGAGGTTGGTTTCATGCACGCCAATATGGACGATGCACTGAATGTATATGCTGGTGCTAACTACCGCTTCACTAAGGCTGTTTCAGTTTGGGTCAAGGCCAATAACCTGCTCAACCGCAAGTACGACATCCCGCCCGGCCAGGGTGCTCAAGGCATCAACGCCATGGGTGGTGTATCGCTCGTGTTCTAACAAGAAAACGCTTTATTTAAATTAATATGGTTGAGGCTGTCCCAGTGGCAGCCTCAACTATTTATATATAGGAGGAACCGAGAGGACAAAAGAGGATAGGAGAAGAGGAAGGAGCAACGTCTTTTAGCGTACATGATAGACATATATCAGACTTGCCCGTAGGGCAATACACATAGCGGCTGCCGCTATGTTGATAACCCCCACTGCCGAACGTAGTGGCGGTGGGGGTTAGACTATGTGGGCGAAGCCCTTCCGCTCTCCCCGTAGGGGGCCTAAAACTCCAACCAAGGATATCTGAATATATGTTGTAGCGTCCTCTAGACGCGATCCTATATGCTCTCTATTCCCCGCACGCCGCTTCGCTCGGCGTACGGGGTTATCGATTGTATTGTCCTACGGACAATTTTCTTTTACCTAGTTTGTGGTAATATGAGATTTATCATTTCTCCACTTTTTTTCAGATTGAGCTCTTGCTTCCTCTGCAGTCCTCTATTGTCTTGTGGGTGTATAAAAACAAAAGCCCTGGAGAAATCTCCAAGGCTCTTGGCGGTGCGTACAGGACTCGAACCAGCGACCTCCTGCGTGACAGGCAGGCATTCTAACCAACTGAACTAACGCACCAGTTGCTTTTAGCGATGCAAAGATAGTACTTTTTTGCTTAATCTTCCAAATATTTGGAGTAGTTTTTTACAAAAAAATGTTCAGTCAAGCACCGCTCTAAAGCGGGGTTTTGATATAATTCTCTATAAATTAGAACCGTAACGATAAATGTCGACCAACTTGATATCAAACGACAAAACACTGTAAGGCTTGATGATTGAGCTTACCGAGTAAACGCCATAGCCTTGTGGATAGTCGATAACAATGCGACAGCTGTCGCCCACATGCATCTTGGGCAGAGCAATGCCCCAACCCTCAATCATACCGCTAGATGTAGCAGTAGCCGAGAGTGTGAAGCGTGCAATGCTATCGGCTGGTGACTTGCTCAAGAACGATGAGTCGAAAGGTGTACCATCATACAGCCAGCCCTTATACTTCACATCGACAGTCGATGTATAGAGCGGCGAGAGGTTGTCCTTAGTCTCCTCGGGGTCGTTGAACCAGTGGATGAGCACGCGTGCATTGGGATCCCACGGAGCAACTACGGGTGTGTAGTACAACTTGCCGTGCTCGTCGACCTTCATACTTTGCTCCACGAGCCAGTCGTTGTTGGCTTTGCGCCAGTCCTTGTACTGGTCCTCAACACTTGTGTCGAGGCATGAGGTAAAGCCCATGGCGGCAATTGCCAGCGTTATGACATATAAAATCTTTTTCATAATTCAGTATTTCCTAATTATATAAGGATTGAACTTGTGGCAAGCAAGCCACAAGTTCTAAACTTCAACCAAATTAAACCTCGAGCTTCTTGAGCAGGCTGTTGAGACTACACTCGCGGCCGATGATGCCAGCGAGGTCGTCGATGCTGACGCGAGTTTGCTCCATGGTGTCGCGATCGCGCAGTGTAACGGTGTTGTCCTCGAGAGTTTGACCATCGACTGTAACACAGTAAGGAGTACCGATGGCGTCCTGACGACGGTAGCGCTTACCCACAGAGTCCTTCTCGTCGTAGTGGCAAGCGAAGTCATACTTGAGAGCCTTCATGATCTCCATAGCCTTCTCGGGCATGCCGTCCTTCTTAACCAGAGGCAGGATAGCGCACTTAACGGGAGCGAGAGCCTTGGGCAGGTGCAGAACAACGCGTGTATCCTTGCCAACCTCTTGCTCCTCATAAGATGAGCACATAACGCTCAGGAACATGCGGTCAACACCGATACTGGTCTCGATAACATAGGGAGTGTAGCTCTCATTGAGTTCGGGATCGAAGTATTGTACCTTCTTGCCCGAGAACTTCTCGTGCTGAGAAAGGTCAAAGTTTGTGCGGCTGTGGATACCCTCAACCTCCTTGAAGCCAAATGGCATGCGGAACTCGATATCGGTAGCAGCGTTGGCATAGTGAGCCAGCTTGTCGTGATCGTGGAAGCGATACTTCTCGTCGCCCATACCAAGGGCCTTGTGCCAAGCAAGGCGTGTTTGTTTCCACTTCTCAAACCAAGAGAGTTCCTCGCCGGGGCGTACAAAGAATTGCATCTCCATCTGCTCGAACTCACGCATGCGGAAGATGAACTGGCGTGCTACAATCTCGTTGCGGAATGCCTTACCGATTTGTGCGATACCAAAGGGGATGCGCATGCGGCCAGTCTTCTGTACATTGAGGAAGTTAACAAAGATACCTTGAGCGGTCTCGGGACGCAGATAAACATCCATAGTTGAGTCGCTGCTTGAACCCATTTGAGTCTTGAACATGAGATTGAACTGACGCACATCGGTCCAGTTCTTAGTACCACTGATGGGGTCTACGATATCATAGTCGAGAATGATTTGCTTGAGGCCGTCGAGGTCGTTGTCGTTCATGGCCTTCTCAAAGCGAGCGTGCAACTCGTCGCGCTTAGCCTGACGCTCGAGCACGCGAGGATTGGTCTGGCGGAACATAGCCTCGTCAAACGAGTCACCAAAACGCTTGGCAGCCTTTGCTACCTCGGCATTAATTTTATCGTCGATCTTAGCCATCTCGTCCTCGATGAGAACATCGGCGCGATAACGCTTCTTGCTGTCGCGGTTGTCAATCAATGGGTCGTTGAATGCATCAACATGACCCGACGCCTTCCAGATTGTGGGGTGCATGAATACTGCTGAGTCCAGGCCAACGATGTTGCCGTGAAGCAAAGTCATTGCTTCCCACCAGTAGCGCTTGATGTTGTTCTTGAGTTCAACACCATTCTGACCATAGTCATAAACTGCGCCAAGGCCGTCATAAAGTTCACTTGAAGGGAACACAAAACCATACTCTTTGCAGTGTGATACAATTTTCTTGAAAACGTCTTCTGTCTTTGCCATAATATGCTGTTTTTTAGTTTTTATTTTCTTTCAAACTACAAAGTTAGTCTTTTTTTACGAAAGACGAAAAAACGATAACGAAAACTCGCCCCAAACCCACATTAATTATAATAAATTAAGATAATAACCCATAGTTACCGTTACAACTATTGCGACATTGCCACAAAATGTATTACCTTTGTACTGGTTTTATTGAGCACAACATTTACACTTTTTTATGACACGAGTATTTCTCTATTATATCGTTTTCCTGACGGTAGTGACTTTCATAACCTATGGTATCGATAAATTCAAGGCAATCAAGCACAAACGCCGCATCTCAGAGGCCACATTGCTACTGCTAGCTGCAACAGGTGGCAGCCTTGGAGCATGGCTGGGCATGTGGGTGTGGCACCACAAGACACTGCACAAGAAATTCTATATAGGGGTGCCTGCCATCATATTTGCCCAGATAGCGACTGCTGTATGGATTTGCATTGGATTTGATTAAGGCAAACGGGCAATGGGTCATCAACAGGGAAGGATGAATAGTAAAGCATGTTGCCCCAAGTAGTTCTCCGGCTTATCCGGGTTTTCCGGAATGTCCGGGAGGCATGGGAGACAAGTATAATTATTCTTCAATTTTTTCCATTAAATTCTCCCTTTTTCAACCTGTTTATAAGCTTTAACACCTTAAATATTACCAATGTCGCTAAAAATCACTAACTTTGTAACCAAATATCACTAAATAAAAATTACTAACATTAAATCATTATCAAACAAATGAGAAAATTCCTGTGTACTGTAATGGCTACTTTGATTGCTGTTACAGCAATGGCTGTGGGTATGCCCCGCAACACCCAGGCTCCTGTCTACAAGGCTAAAACCTCACAGACAGGCAAGTTGGTGCGCAAGCCAGGGACCGCTATGGGTAAATTACTGCCTCAGATTGACTTTGAGCAGTTAAACAACGCCAGTCGTCTCCCCGCTCTCAAGGCCACTAGCCCCGAGTTGTGGGCTGCATTCACTATCGGCTATGACGACATTTCCGATCCTGGTATCTACACTTTCCAAGCTGAAAATCTCTTTACTATGGGCAAGAAGATTTTCACCAACTCTAAGGCACAAGGTTCTTCACCCTTCACCAATGCAACCGCATCGGTAGTGGGCGACGGCAAGTTGTTCATCAGCAGTTGGTACGGATTTGCCAAGATTTATGACATGACCACTGGCGAGCAACTCTTTTCAGCTGGCACCGATGGCGTTGGCAACATCTTCTACTCGGCATGCTATGACGAGCAGAGCAAACTCGTGTATGGTGCGTTCTTCAACGACGATGCAACCGCACTCCAGTGGGCAAGCTACGACTTGAATACACAAGTAAAGACCGTCATTGCCGACGTGAGCAATTACGGCATCATCGGTTGCGACACCGACGCCTCAGGCAATGTATGGTT
>JAGHTV010000526.1 GCA_018065165.1 Candidatus Sodaliphilus fimicaballi
CTTTTTGAATTCTTTTATTAGTTGTCACAAAGCAAATAGTGTATCTAGTTTAATAGATTTCTTTTCTTTTGAGGGGGTTAGAAAAGTACAGGCGTTGCATCCTTCTTTTAACACGATTGCCAGTGAGGCAGTTCGTTTAGGCACTATAGATTGTGGAGTCTGGATGAGAAACAACGTAGATATATCAAATTTGTTTTTGAATGAGAATCATCTTTTTGAATGTGGTATTATTGATCGTAGTTATGTTGACAAAACCAAAAACAATCGCGTTTTAGTTACAAGCAAACGACAGTTAAAAAGAATACTTAATCTGACCAATGGGTACTCTCTTCTTTCTGAGGATGACAAAAATAAAATTAATAGTTATCTAAAAGAACGTAAAGAGGAACTTATTGCAGACTCCCAAAAACATGTTTCGTGCGAAGAACTTTCAGATGCAAATCGAAAAAAATACAACGATTTCTTTGAAGCATGTATTGAGTTATTTAAATGTGACACAAAATGGGAGATTGTTTCAAGCATTGACAATGACGAACTTAAGTCCTCAGCAAAAACGCTTATTGACAGAAAGAAAACATACTCATTATCTGCAAAAAAACAACTATTTAATTATGTAAAACCAGACAAAAACACAGATGCAGTTTATTTAAACATCAATAATGGTATCTATATTTACCCTAAGTATGTCATTTGCGTCAAAGACAATTTTGACTTTGACATCATAGATATTAACCAGTTTGAAATTAAATATAAACGAAGTAGATTTATCGAAGAAAAAGAAGAAATTGCTCCAAAAGATGCAAAATTTGCATGTTACACTTATCAATATATTAACAAGAATGGTAGTCCCGATGCAAGATACTCATATAATCCAAGGTATCCCGTTTACGAATATGGAGACATAACTTTCAAGAATCTTGGAAAAACCATACAATTTAGCAATTCTGATACTGCAGAAAGGTTTTATAATGCTTTTCAGGATTTAAAAGAGAAAACAAACAATAATGAAATAACTGCCCCAATTTTTGGAACAAATAAAGAATATTTTAGAAATGCCCAAGAAACAGCTAAATCACTTTGTACATTTTTCCATACACTTTTATCTAATGATGGTATCCTACAGATAGTTGATGAAGCTGCAAAAAAATTAGATGGTTCTGCTAAGGACAAGTTAAATCTTATTTTCTTTACTGATTTGATTAAATGTTATAATGCCATAGGACATAACATTATCAACTTGCGTTGCGCTGAAGGTTTGCCTTTAGCGTTAGCAGAGTCTTATGTTATAAATAAAGATTTGATGTATACTAATCTTGATTACAGGTCACTTCAACATGATTCTTTTACTAAATTAATAGAAAACATTGATGTAATTCATAGTGTCGCGTGTAATTGCGTATCAAATGACGCAAAAGCTTCGGAACTTTATATTCCTCAGATTATTGATGAATATGGAGATAACGTCTCTTCCGATAAATACAAGTCTTTATTGTATCGATTTTTCTCCGTTGTTGCAAAGGCTGATGGAACTATATCAGAGCAAGAAAGTCTCTGGTTAGAAAGCCTTATGTCTAATATAGAAGACTCAGACCCTAAAAAGTCAAATAAAAACAAGAAAAAGAGAAGTGGTACTGTTTCAAGAAAAACAAGCAGTACAAAGAATAGCCCTATTTCAAAGTTACAAAGTCTAATTGGACTGAATGAGGTTAAAAAAGAGGTAATGGCTCTTACAAATTTCGTGAAAATCCAAAAAGAACGTGAAGCAAAAGGATTAAAATCTGTTGGCTTGTCATACCATTGTGTTTTTACAGGCAATCCTGGTACAGGTAAGACAACGGTTGCACGAATTTTGGCAGAGATATATAAAAACTTGGGGATTATCAAAAGTGGACATCTAATTGAGACCGATCGCTCTGGTTTGGTCGCTGAATATGTTGGGCAAACAGCGGTTAAGACAAATAAGATTATTGATTCTGCTATTGATGGCGTATTATTTATTGACGAGGCGTACTCTTTAGTTCAGGGAGAAAACAACGACTTTGGCATAGAAGCAATTGCAACGCTCTTAAAACGCATGGAAGATGACCGAGACAGACTTGTCGTAGTTCTTGCTGGTTACTCTAATGAAATGAAAGACTTTATTGACTCAAATCCCGGTCTGCAATCTCGTTTTAATCGCTACATAAATTTTGAAGATTACTCTAAAGACGAGTTAAAAGAAATATTTAAAAAAATTATTGTTGATTATGAATATAAACTCTCTGAGGAATCAGAAAAGACTTTAGATAATGTGATAAGTGAAGCTGTTGCCAATAAGGACAAGAATTTTGGTAATGGTCGATACGTTCGAAATCTTTTTGAAAAAACAATTCAAAACCAAGCCGTTCGCCTTTCCAAAATAGGCACTACTACAGTCGACGATTTAACAACAATTTGTCCTGAAGACATCCTCAATAACAAATAACAAATTAACTAACGTGATTTATGAACATAAGCAGAAAGAGAATATATGATTTAATTGAGAGGCATGAGTACACCTCGGTTAATAGCCGTATATATGACGCTTTTATGGCTATTGCAGTGATAATAAGTATCGTGCCTTTGATGTTTATGCAATCTTATGCAATTTTCAAAGTAATAGAGATTTGTACAACATCAATTTTTATCTTTGATTACATACTCAGATGGTTGACTGCCGATTATCACATAAAACGTGACAATGCTTTTTGGATGTACCCTTTTACCCCAATGGCCATTATTGATTTGTTGTCAATTCTACCCATATTCGCTTTTATTAATCCCTCTTTTAGAATATTACGTAGTATTCGCTTATTTTATCTAATTCGCATTGTTAAACTCGGATGGTATTCTAATGCTTTAGCAACATTTAGTAGGATCATTTATCGCGAGAAAAATATATTGCTATCCGTTTTAATAATTGCCCTAACATATGTTTTCACAACGGCAATTATTCTATTTAATGTTGAGCCACATATTAACCCCATTACAGGCGAGCAAACATTTACTTCTTTTTTTGATGCTCTGTATTGGGCAACAGTAACCTTGACCACTGTCGGATATGGAGATATTACTCCTGTTACTGTGCTAGGACGACTAATAAGCATGTTTTCGTCTTTGTTTGGGGTTGCAATTATTGCATTGCCATCAGGAGTTATAACGGCCAGTTATATTGAAGAACTCAGAGAACTGAAAAGAAAAGACGATAGCAAAACCGAAGACGAGTCAAAATAACCACAATTTCTGTTATGCATCAAGGTATAGCCTTTTTTATGTTTAGCAGATATTTGTTCTAAAGATTTACTTTATTTTTACCAGATAACTCTGATATATATTCATTTCTTGCTGTTGCGTTTCCTTATAGAATCGGGCAACAGGAATAGCTGCGATACTACCACACACAGCAGTCCTACGGTGAGGGTCCACGAGCCGTTGTTGATGATGTTGATGACAATCAGCACCAGTCCTGCTACTGCCAGCACAAATGAAATCACAACCCTAATTATGTCAAGCTTTTTCATCGTCGTCTTTTTTAGTGTCAACGTTTTGATTGTTAAGTCCCACTGCTCCCAAGCAGAGGAAAGCCGATCCCAGGCAAAGCCATGTAATGGGAGTTGAGCTGTCGCTATTACCCAGCCATTGCATGAAGCCTGCAGCATACATTCCCATTGATGCGGCAAAGCAGCCGTTAGACTTCAACCAGTCGCCAAGTTGCATGGGGGATGATGTTTCCTTGCCATTTTCCTTAGCCTCTCGGTCGCGAGTGGCCTTGCTTCCATATACAGCAGCTATTGCAGCTATTGCCATACCTATAACGATGTAGGGATAAGCCCCCATAATAAATTCGTGTATCATAATCGTGATGTTTTAAAATTCTAATTAATGTATTTGTTTAACGTGATTACACCCATTAGACGCAACATCGGTGACATTTGCTACACGAAAGAAAGAACTTTTTCTCAAAACCAGACAGAAAGAACCGTCCCTTTTATCTACATCTTTCATCTCCGATAAAAAATAGCTTATTAAATACCATTATGTTCCTGCTATAGTAACAACTACAGGTTTATTTCCTGTTTTTTGCCTTGACGAGGATGAAAGCCTTTGGCAAGAAGGTGATGGTATGAGCACATGGTTTTATCTGGAAGCTTGCTTGCGAGGAAAATCTTGTGCTCATGCTGTCAGGGGCGATAGCCTACATCCTCGGCAAGGGGTTTTTATTGGTTTTTGTTATTTTTTAGAATTTGCTGATACCTATCTTGCTATGCTCTGGTCGGCGTTGTAGATGATTGTCTCGAGCTTGTAGGCGGTTATTCGCTGGAAGTCTTGCATAGTTCGTGCTATGCGGAACTGGCAGGTTGCTGTCTCGCCATATATCTCGCCCTCTGGGGTCTCATAGATGGTGTACTGCATGCCAGGACACAGCAAGGAGAGCTCGCCTTGCTTCACGACACGACATTGGTCGGCGTCGATGAGGTTTCTGGGATCGAGTTGAGACTGTGTGTTGTCGTATTGGTACTCGTGCTTTAGCTGGAACTTGGGGCGTGGCTGTCGTGTCCAGTCGTTGAGAATCACAGCTTGCCATTCTATAGCCTGCTTGCTGGCTGTGCCGTGCACCTGATGCATGTGAGAGCACAAGCGGTGCATCACTTCGAGATAGGCTGCAGCAAGCGCCTGCTCGTTGCATTGCATGAGCAAGGCCACGAGGCTGAACTCATACTGGTCGGCTCCCTCAAAGTAGATGGTGTCGGGCTTGAAGTTGGCCATCTCGGCTTGCTCCTGACCATCGGTCTGCATGCGGTATTCTATGTTTTGAAATGTGAGTGTTGCGAGGAATTCGGGCTCCAACACATGGTTGAGGCACAGGAAGACGGCAACGCTCTCGGCACACGACATCGAGAAGGTGTAGCCCATGCGATACATGCACAAGAACAGGTCGTGAATGTACACGCTGTTTACATTCTTCATCGTCTTGGGACCTAATCCCCTACTCCACTTTATGCTGCTTGCTCCGGGGTTAACGCTGGGAGTGTCCCACACCTGGTCGTAAACCCGTGCAAACTCCTGTGCCACAGCAACTGCTGCGTCATAGAGTTCTCGTGTCACCTGAATTACAGCCATATTGATATCGTATTAACGTGTAAAGAACCTCAGGGCACGCTGTCCCATGTATGAGAGGATGATGCCGGCCTTATTCTTGGCACGGACGCGCGGGTCGAGCAGGCAACCGGTGCGCAGGCGTTTGATGCCTGTCCAGCAACGAGCCACCACGTCGTCCATGGTGCCGTCTTGCGGACACAGCAGCATGATGTTGAAGTAGGCGCTCAATAGGCGGCTACGCACTGCCTTGAGGTGCTGCGGAGCCTCGGCCTCGACACGCTCCTCTAGTTGCTCCATAATGTCGAGCACATGGGTGCGCTTGCGCGAGAAACTGCTGGTGATGCTGCCTCCCAGGCGCTGGCGATACATGTACAGCTCCTCGCTGGTGTGAACCACCTTGCTTGCAAGCGAGAGCAGGTTGTAGATAACGGCCAGGTCCTCGTAGAGCATGCCTACGGGAAAACGCAGATCGTGCCACAGCGATGCTGCATACAGCTTGCTGCAAGCCGAGTTAGTGAGTGTGTGCTGATAGAAGACCTCGTCGATAGCCTGTGCCGGGGTAAAGGTGGTGATGTGTGCATCGCTGCTAGGCTTGGGACTGGTGCCATCGTCAAAGAGGTTCCATCCCGCTGCCACAACATCGGCCCCGGTGCTGCTGGCGAGCTCAAGCATCGTCGCCACACAGTGGGGAACAATGTAGTCGTCGCCATCGACCATGGTCACGTACTGCCCTGTCATTGCATCGAGGGCGGTATTGCGAGCCTGGCTCAGACCACCGTTACTCTGGTGTATCACCTTGACGCGAGGGTCACACAGAGCCCACTGGTCGCACTTGTCGGCACTGCCGTCGGTGCTACCATCGTCCACAAGGATAACCTCCAGATTGCGGTAAGTCTGGGTCAATATACTATCAACGCAGCGGTCCATATAGACCGCCACGTTGTAAATGGGTACTATTATCGTGATTAACGGACTTTCCATTCAAAGCCGTCCTTAGTGTCCTTGACATCAAAGCCAGCCTCGTTGAGCTTGTCGCGAATGAGGTCGCTTGTAGCCCAGTCCTTGGCAGCCTTAGCGTTGCGGCGAACCTCGAGCAGCAGGTCAACGGCCTTGCGATAAGGATCCAGGTTGACGCTACCTGCACCACCGGCTGCGTTGTCGCGCACGCCCAGCACGTCGAACAGATAGGTCTGGAACACGCTCTTGAGCTCATCGATGTCGGCCTGTGAGATGGTTCCGTTGCCGTCGTTAGCCTGGTTGATGGCGCGGCAAGCGTCAAACAGCGTTGCGATAACGGTGGGAGTGTTCAGGTCGTCGTTCATAGCCTCGGCACACTTCTCACGGTAGTTGTCGAGCTGTACGGTAGTCTCGGCACCAGCAGTGAGTGCTTGCAGGCGATGCCAGCCGTCCATGATGCGCTCGTAGGCCTTCTCGGCAGCTTGCAGAGCCTCGTTAGAGAAGTCAACAGTGCCGCGATAGTGAGCTTGCAGGATGAAGAAGCGCACTGTCATGGGGCCATAAGCCTGCTCGAGCAGCTTGTGCGAACCAGTGAAGAACTCCTCGAGGGTGATGAAGTTGCCCAGCGACTTGCCCATCTTCTTGCCGTTGATGGTAATCATGTTGTTGTGCATCCAGTAGTTCACCATGTCCTCGCCCTGGCTTGCAACAGCCTGAGCAATCTCGCACTCGTGGTGCGGGAACACGAGGTCCATGCCACCACCGTGGATGTCAAACTTCTTGCCCAGGTACTTGCGACCCATAGCGGTGCACTCGCAGTGCCAGCCGGGGAAGCCGTCGCCCCAGGGGCTGGGCCAACGCATAATGTGCTCGGGCTGAGCCTTCTTCCACAGTGCAAAGTCTACCTGGCTGCGCTTCTCGCCCACGCCGTCGAGTTCGCGGCTCGCATTCTTCACCTCGTCGAGGTTGCGGCCCGAGAGGGTGCCGTATTTGTACTTCTGGCTATACTTCTCGAGGTCAAAGTAGATGCTGCCGTTGCTCTCGTAGGCAAAGCCGTTGGCAAGGATTTCCTTAACCAGCTCTTCCTGCTCGATGATGTGGCCAGTAGCATGAGGCTCGATGCTGGGAGGCAGCACGTTGAGGGCCTCCATGGCAGCGTGGTAGCGATTGGTGTAGTACTGTGCTACTTCCATAGGCTCCAGTTGCTCGAGGCGAGCCTTCTTAGCAATCTTGTCCTCGCCCTCATCGGCGTCGTGCTCAAGATGGCCCACATCGGTGATGTTGCGCACGTAACGCACCTTGTAGCCCAGTTGCTTGAGGTAGCGGAAGAGAACGTCGAATGTGATTGCAGGACGAGCGTGTCCCAGGTGTGGATCGCCATAGACAGTGGGACCGCACACATACATGCCCACGTTGGGCTCGTTAAGGGGCTTGAACAGCTCCTTGCGGCGAGTGAGCGTATTGTAGATAAACAGTGGATGTTCCATATAATATTTTATTTTAACGAAAACTAAAATGCTACAGCATTTTTACGAAAACGAAAACTATTTAGAGCGAAGCGAGCTCAAGGGGAGTTCAGTATTCCGAGGCGCGCCTCGGACAACGGCAACGACCACCCATTAACCCCTTAACCTCTTAACCCCTTACAAAAAATCACGCTTGTCCCTTGGGCAGGGGGAAGTCGATTACAGTATTGTTAGCTCCGGGAACGGGAACGCGGGGACGAATCTCGCCAAATGTGCTCTCATACTTCTGGATGTTCTGTTGCAGAGCGATGAGCAGCTGCTTAGCATTCTCAGGAGTCATGATGATGCGGCTCTGTACGCGAGCCTTGGGAGTGTTGGGGGCCATGAGAATCATGTCCAGGAAAAAGTCGTTAGGTCCGTGAGTGATTACAGCCAGGTT